>CBFGNE010000268.1:0-5808 GCA_965649995.1 uncultured Mucilaginibacter sp. | reverse complement strand
CCACCAGCCCAATATCATTTTTACTTACAGAAAACGACATGGACAGGCCCTGGGCGTTCAAATTGAATATATCAGGGGTTTTAAAAGAGATGGGCAATATTTTAGATTCTCCTATAAAATAGGGCAGCTTTTTTTCTGTATTAAAATCCATCAGCGCATTAGCGCTTACCTGCGTACTTTCATACATCGCGCCAAAAGCCGGAAACTCCTGCGAGGTGGTTGCCAGCGCCTGTTTTGAAAAATAACCCGCCACCCGGATATTGGGGTCTACATAAAAGCCGTCAAAACCAAAAGTGCCCGAGTAGGTGCCAGAAGTATTCTCGAAAGGATAATCGATGTCGGGCTGGAAGGAGTTATTTAAATAAGAGGTGGTAGCGAGGCCGAGCAGCGACATGGAACTCTGGTCGGTACCGCGTTCACTTACCTTCCAGCCGCCCTGTACGCCATTCCGGGTAACATCGCTGGTGCGGACGTAGCTTAGCCCGGCATTCATACTTGTTTTTAAGCCCTCATTGGAGTTTACCGACCAGGTTTTCCCTAACGAGATGCCCAGCTTGTCATTTCCCCTCCCCAGTTTAAGCCCGATGCTGGGGCTTAAATATTTATCGACGCCCGATTGCGAATTGGCCGAAACGCCCATCCCCAGGGAAGCAGCGGCGCCAACGCCAGCGTTCGATTTTGCGCTCAAACTTACCGACCCGTTTAAAGAAGGCTCCAGCCCCCAGCCTTTATAATTGTTGTAAAAAACGCCAAGGCTTGCACCTACCGAAACGCCCAGGTTTTGGGGTAACCCGGCGATTTCCAAGTCGGCCCCAACCTTGCCGCCAAATGTTTCGTTAGGTTTAACTGAATATTGCTTAATGATTTTATCGAGGTTAAAATCATCGGGAATGCCCCTTAAAGTCCTGACGGTGCTGCCCACATTCAGGTTCCAGCCCAGGCCAACCATCGTGGAAACATCCTCCATCTGTATACCGCCCTGGTAAGTTAAATTAACCGGGTAATTACCAATGCTGAACAATGGGATTTGGTAGGAAAAAGTGCCCGACGGCAGGTTAACCAAATTGGACGTCCCCGCCTGCTGGAATTGCATAAACTCCGGTTGCCCCGGCCCGCCGGTTTGCGCTTTTAGCCCGATAGAAAGCAATATTAAAGGCAATAACAGGGGTATTTTATTTTTCATGGCCGCCGGTAACTTTAAAGTTTAAATGGTAATGGGTGCTAAAAACTGAGACCGTGAAAAGGTACAACCTGCCCGGTTCAAGTTTATAATCATTAAGGTTGACCGACATTCGGTTTAACCCGCTGGTACTTATTGTTTTATTGCCTTTTGCGGCTGAGGGCTTCATTAAAACCCTTGATGCGCTATCATAAATATTAACCTTTATATTTTCAACCGAGGCGTAACTGTTGGTAAACTGAACGTTCAATACTTTATCAAATATTTCAGTAACGGTATAAGTTGGTTCGGTATCCAGGTCGTAATAATATTTGCCTTCTCCATGGTTAGCACTTGATGTGCCGGCCTCCACTACCACCTGTATCACGGGCGGTTCTATTACCACGATCTTTACTTCGGGCGTAACTACAGGAGGGGTAACAATGGTGTTGCAGCCTTCAACAAAAATGATGTAAACACACGGCGGGCACTTTAGCCCGTTGCAGGCTGCGCTTAAGGTTAAAGTATAAATTCCATTTCCTGTTGGCGTAAAGCTATCCTTAACACCATTAGTGCCGCTGCCTGTTTTTATGCTGATTCCATCCTTTTGAATTTCCCAGGTGGTTACCGCATCGCATTTTTCGGCTGCTGCGGCGCATTGGTAAGTGCTTGAGAAATCAAATGGCTGGCCGCATTTCCAGGGTATTTGTGCTTTGGCAGCGCATTCAAACTGCGAGCTGGTGTCAGCGGAGGCGTTACCTACTGTTAAATTAGCCCAGCTTCCGCATCCGCAGGCAATGCAGGGCGTTAATTTTATATTGGGCCTCATCTCTACGGTCAAGCCTGCATCGCCGTTCCAGTTGCCAGTAACGCTAAATTTTGCTTCAGCCGCGTTCACCGATGGCGGCGTATAGGTGAACGCGTAGGCCGCGCTATCGCCCGATGCGATCTTTATCGGCAGGGCCTGCCCGCGTGGCAAAACAAGACCTTTGCTTAAGGATTTCACCGTATTTAAAATAAAGGTGCAAGCCTGGTCCCTATCCACCGGTTTGTTTACCGTCTTCACCGTAATCGTATAACGCGGAAGCCCGGTTTGCGCATCCATGCCCGTACAAACTACTTTGGTAAAACTGGTTATTGTGCCGCATGCGGAGGTTTGCCTCCGCCCGCCACCTATCACAATCCCAAATCCGCCGATATTGATATTAACACCGGTTTTGCCGTTGCCCGGGTTGTCGGTGTTAATTGAAAACGGCTTTGTTTTTTCTTCGCTTAGGGGAAAGGTTTTGCCATCGCTATAGCCAAAAAATTGCAGGCTCAACTGATAGCTTCCGGGCGGTAGGGTACAATCTACCCCTAACAGCTCCCTTAGGTTTTTTCCATCCCAGGTTTTTACAGGCGCGTCGAAACTTATTTTTGGGGAAGATAGGCTATTATACGCACCGCAGGCTATTGCACCGTCCCGCTTAATAACAGCCAGCAGCTTCACTTGTACATTTTTTGTTATTTCACCCGAGGCGGCGGTTATACTATATGAGTTTCCCGTTTCCCAGTTGGCGGTACTGGCATCCGGGCTGGCTGGCAAAGAAATTTTAATAATTTTTACCGGGTAGTCTTGCGAAAAGGCCTGCAACGAAAAAGCAATTAATACTACCGCAAGCAACTGTTTCATTGATGGAAAATGAGATGAGAGATCAGGTAATTGGTTTTGTAAATTAGCGATAAGGTATCACAAATCCAAATACAACTGATTGTATTTCAGTGGTTAAACAACATGTCGCCAAAAAAAGGTTATCTTAATTGAGGGTTAAATCCCAATGCTAAGACGAGGACTTTAAAGCCAGTCCATGAATTTGTCCGGCAGCGTTTCGGCCGCATGCCTCCTGGCAAAATCCTCCAGGCTTTGGTACGGCCCGTTCCGCCGGCGCTCTTCCGGGGCCAGCGCGGCGATCTGACTGCTTGGAATATCTTTGTTGCCTCATGCGCCGACGATCAATGATAGATAACCAGTTATCATCAATACCATAGTCCATCTAAACCTGAAGTAAGCTTTATTTTGCTAGCTACATGATTAAAGTCTTAACTTCTAAGTACTCCTAGAGGCCTGCAATACCATTTTCACGCCTACTTTTAAAGAGGCCATAAGCGCTTCGGAATTTATGCGGGGCAACCCGCCCGGCCTGGTCTTCCGGGATATCCACCTGCCTAAATTAAAGGGCATGGCCTTTCTTCGGACACTCGCTCAGCCGCCGACCGTGATCATCACTACGGCCTATCATCAATACGCGGTGGAGGGGTTTGAACTGAACGTCGCAGATTACCTGCTCAAGCCCTTTTCCTTCGAGCGCTTTCTGCAGGCGGTTAATAAGGTCAAGCCCGAGGCCGGAAAAGAATTTTTGTTCCTAAACGTACAGCATAAAAAAGTGAGGGTCAATTTTTCGGATATCCTGTATATCGAAAGCCAGCGGGAATATGTCAAGGTGGTCACGGCCGGGGAAGCCTACCTAACCAAGATGGGCACCCAGGAAAGCGAGGCGCATTTGCCGCAGGCGCTTTTTGTCCGGGCCCACCGCTCTTTTATCGTAGCGGCCGCCAAGCCCGATGCCTATACTGCAGAGATGCTCGAAGTGAACGGAAGGCCCGTGCCGGTGGGAAGGGCTTACCGCGGAAACCTCGGGAAATTTTTATAAGTTCATTTTAGCCCTGCGGTTTCATCAATTTTGATTTACTACCTGTTTATCTACGTTCCAGCCTTCAATGGTTATCAGCGGCGTTTTACCGCCCAAGTGCGAAACGGGCGCTTTAACCGTAACGGTGGTGTTTTGGTGCGCAGCAAGCGTAAAATAGCCCGCGCTCCAGTAACTCGGCCGTACCTCTTCCTTACCCAGCATTAGTTGCGGGCGGATAAAAAAGGCTATCTGCCCGCTGTTGTTTGTTATTTGCAAAGTCCAGCTGTGTTCGTCCTTTCCTGCTTCACTTTTTATCAATTTGGCCGCAAGCGCTGTTTTGGGCATTTTATTCAGGGCGGTGTAATCGTTGCCGGGGGCAGACCAGTAGGTGTTGCGTGAAACCACGGCTTTATCCTGGCCCCTAAGCGTTAACACCATAAAACAAAATTCCTTAACCGCTTTTAGTTTTTCTTTAACAGATAAGCTGTTTTGCACCCCCTCATCTGTTAATGTTGTTATTGACTGTGCATGGGCCAGCAATTTTGAGTTGATATTATAAATATCGGCTTCGAGGGTAAGCGCCCCGGTTGCGTGGTGTGTGCGGTTGATAACAGCTACCGTAGAATCGCTCTGGTTAAACTGGATGTGGACGTGCTCTACCGCATTTTGCAGGGCATAATAGCCCGCATTGGGTTGCAGGTACCAATCGTAAATTTGCCATACCACGCTGGGGAAGGCAGCGTTTAACTTCCATAGCATTACACCGCCTGTCTCGGTTAATTTATGTCCGGCAGCTTCAAATATCCCCTGGTAGCCGCAGGCATTCATCAATTGCATTTTATTCGAAAAATCCAACCGGCTGGTGGGTTTGCCATAACGGGCAGCCATGTCTTTATAATACTCATCGTATTTGGCAGCCCCGGTTGCAGCATCATGGTAACCCCACATATTGTTAAGGGGGAAAGGCAGTTTTTCGTCCCAGGTGGTGTCGGGGATATTTTTAGCCAAAGTGTTATAGGGCGGTTGCGAAGGCAGTCCCGTTTCGTCTTTAAAAACCCAGTCGCGGCCGGCATCGGCCAATTTGTAATAAATCTTGGGGTCCTGCCAGGCATAGGGGCCACTGCTGTAAACGCCTGTGGGCTTATTATCAGACCAGGCATTATCCCAGCCAGCCGGTAATTTGGCAAAACCAGATGAGCTTGGGATAAAGGGCCTGGTGCCATCGAGCGTGATGATGTTATTACGCATAGCATCGTATAATTCTTTGCGGGCATGGCCCTCGTTCCCGCCTGTCCACACCAACAGGCTTGGGTGGTTACGGATACGGTAAATAGTGCTCTTTACATTGTTTACAAACACATTACCTTCCAACGGCCAATCGGGCGACCCTTTAAATTCCCCTTGTGTATCGCCCGTGATCCAAAAGTCCGACCATACCATCAGCCCATATTTATCGCAGGCATTCCAAAAATGATCAGGTGGAGTAACGCCGCCGCCCCATATGCGCACCAGGTTTACGTTTGCCATACGGCATAGGTGCAGTTCATCATAGTACCTTGCCGAATCGCGGTTGACCATCAGATCCGGAACCCATGCGCCACCATTTAAATGCACACGTTGCCCGTTCACGAAAAATTCCCGGCGGGTAAACCCGTTTACTTCGGTTGCTTTAGAACTTACCGTACGGATGCCGAAAACAAAAGTGGTATCATCTGTAATACGGCCAGCATTGCTGTACTGCATACGTATGCGGTATAAATTGGCCCTGCCGTAGCCGTTTGGCCACCACAGTTTTGGCTTAGTAATGGTAAACCCTTTTATTTCCGCAGCATTAAGCCTAACCTCTTTCGATTCTCCCGCCTGGACCGTTACCGCTTTAGAAAAGCGAAGCGCAGGGCCGGTAAAGTTTTCGGGGCTTATAAATACATTAAGCTTCCCTTTGCTGGCTATCCCGCTATAATTTGATAAGGATAAATTCAA
>CBFGNE010000267.1:0-5817 GCA_965649995.1 uncultured Mucilaginibacter sp. | reverse complement strand
AATGGCAAAAATTACTTATTGACCTTAAAAAGAAAAAAGGGCATATTGACTATGTTCTATTTACTAAATGGGATCGGTTTAGTCGAAATACTGGTGATGCTTATCAAATGATTAGCATACTGAAAAATCTTTTTGTGGAACCTCAGGCAATTGAGCAACCACTTGATATGTCGATACCCGAAAGTAAGCTTATGCTTGCGGTTTATCTCGCTCAACCTGAAGTTGATAATGACCGAAGAGCATTAAACACTTTTTATGGAATGCGAAGGGCGCGGAAAGAGGGTAGATGGATGGGCCATGCACTTGTTGGATATGAAAACAGGATAGATTCACAAGGTCGAAAATGCATAGCTCCAAAGGAACCTAATGCTTCTATAATGAGGTGGGTGTTTGAGCAACTTGCCACGGGCAACTACTTTATTGATCAAATTTGGCGTGAAGCAAGGCTAAAAGGTTTAGAAATGGGTCGGAAAAATTTCTGGAAAATCATACGCAATCCTGTTTACTTTGGCAAAATTATTATCCCTCAATTTAAAGATGAGGAAGCACATTTTGTTTCAGTGCAAGATGAAGCTCTTATCTCGGAAAGTTTATTTTATGAAGTACTTGAAGTCTTAGATGGTAGAAAACGAAATAACAAAACTAAGATCCGGTCAATGGATGAATTACCACTCCGTGGATACCTTATATGTCCAAGATGCGGATTGAATTTGAGTGGTAGTGCTTCGAAAGGTAAAACCAAATACATACATTATTACCATTGTAATTCTAAATGCGGCGCGAGGTTCAATTCGAATTTAGTAAACGAAAAATTTATTGAATTGCTAAAAAAACATGCAATTGAGCCCGCAGTCTGCGAATTATACAAGGCGCTTATCGTAGAAGCCTATGAAGCTGCTGTTGGGCAAGGTAAAGGGGATATAGCACTTTATAAAAAGCAACTTAGCGATTATCAAGATAAAATTGCCAGGGCAAGGGACTTGCTATTAGCCGGCGACCTTGACGGTGCGGAATACAAAAAGATCAAAAGTGATAGCGAACGACAAATTACAATTTTAGAAGGAAAGCTTGTTGATTCGTCTGCAAAAAAAGAAGGCATCGGACCGTTACTCGATATGGCATTGAAAAATTTGTCGAGATTGCCGCAATTATATCAAAGTGCTGATTCTGAGGAGAAAAGGCATATAGTGAGTTCGATGTTCCCTCAAAAACTTACTTTTGATGGAGAACAACATCGAACTCTTTTTGTAAATGATGCAATCTGCGTTTTTGATAGTGTAAAGGCTGTTTTTGAGCAAAAAAAAGACCGCAAAACAGGTGTTAAATCTGCTTTGCGGTCTAAGGTGACCTGGGAGAGGATCGAACTCTCGACCCACTGATTAAGAGTCAGTTGCTCTACCGGCTGAGCTACCAAGTCATGTTTTTTACCGGGTTGCAAATATAGCGCTTTATAGCATTAAACAAATAGCTAATTGCTAATACTCTGCCAATACATTAAAACCAACGCCAGCTATGCCTTCTTTTACCCATTTGGCCTGGCTGGTTTCGCGCGAGATAACCGCGCTGCTAAACAAACTTGCCGAAAACATAATACCATGCCCGCGTGCATTTTTTATCCACTCCAGGCTTACAAAAAACTTATCCTCCACCACTATAAAATAGGGTTCAAGGTCAACTGTTATTTTTTTGTCGCCCTTTTTTACGGTTACAAAAATGCTTTGCATTTGCAGGGGCTGATCTGGCAGGCCATCTTTTACCGTATAAAAGTTTAGGCGAAGTTTTACCGAGTCGGTAACGTCTGAAGCAATGGATGCATTAAAAGTTTTAAGGTAAGTGGGCGACTTTTTTATTTTGATGATAGCGCCAATCTCGTTGCCCAGTTTATTGCTGGTAAACCCGGCATTAGTACTTTGCGATTGCGTGGTATTGCCCAGCACCACCGTTTTCCATTTGTGGTTGGTAATGCGCACTTCTTTAATTTCGCGCAGGGCGGGCTGCAGGCTAATGGTTTTATAGTTGCTGTAACCCTTGCGGTAATCGGCCACCAAAAACGACTGCGGGCGGTACCCCACCATAGATATGCGCAGGCTATCCGCATCATGATTAGTTAAGCCTATACTGTAATGCCCGTTGGCATCGGTAACCGTACCCTCGGCTTTGCCAATAATACCTACGTTAACGTAGGGCAGGGGCTCGCCTGTTTTGGCATCCTTTACTATGCCATCAAAAACCTGTGCCTGGGCGCACATTGCTGCAGCAACAAATAAAGCAATAGAAAATAAACGTTTCATATATATATGCAAGACGGGCGAAAATAACCATTGGTTACAACACCGCCTATATTTGGCGTTAAATTTTTAGTAAAGGGTGCTTTCTGTGTTGTATCAGCGCGCCGTACCTCGCACCGGGCTGTGGCAAAGTAAAGTTCGTCGGTTAAGTCTATGCTACTGTAATTGTTTTAAATAAGGTGTAGCCATCGGTAGTATTTCCTGTAATTGAATCAGCCATGTTTCCATTTAGGCTATCCGAAAATATACTGTCCTGCGTGTTTGAGGTATCGGGGGCTCCGTTGTAACCATTTGTTGCATAAACCGCCGTGTAAGCGGAAACCGGAAAGGCAATTTGCGTTACTAAAAGTGAGCTTCCGCCCGGTGTTAATATTTCAACATGAATGTGTGGTGCTCTGCCCGGATACCAACCGGGGAATATGCTCAGGAACGACACCTGCCCATTTGTATTGGTGGTTTGCCTGCCGCGTAAATAATTCGCATTAGTTTGAGTTGCATATTGAGAGTATAATCCGTCTTTATCACATTGCCAAACATCCACAAGTACGTTTGCAAGCGGAGCACAACCATTGCTTTGGTCATGTATAGTCAGGGTCATTAAAAGAGCAATTCCTGTTCTGTCTCCAATGATACTTGCTCTTACATATTGAGCTGGAGTTTGTATGGGGAATGGCCCTTTGGTTTCGGTTGGCGAAATAGTACAATCACCACCACCCGAAGCAGCCGGATCAGTTGCATCTTCATCTTTTGAACAAGACGAAATAACAGTAGGTAAGGCTATAATAGAGCCTAACCCCCAAAGACTTTTCGTTAAAAAATGTTTTCTTTTCAAAGCTTTAATTTTTTATGTAGATGTTAGTTTTTAAAACATGGGGTGTGGGTTGGCAGAAGTATCAGGAGCAGCCTGTATTACGTCCCCATGTTCAGCTATTTTGTTATTTTCAACTCCGAAGAATTCTGCAATAGCTGATTGTGCAAAGGTGCAACTACCCAATGCATAAAAACATTGAACAAGTTCAATAAATGAAATTTGCGTTATTTGTTGTGGATGAGTTTTTTCTTATATTACTTACAAACTCATGGCTGATACCCAGGTAAGCTGCAATCTGAATATTGGAATCCGGTCGTATAAATACGGATATTTGTTCACTAAAGCCAGGTAAATCTGATCTTCCGTTTTGATCAGGTTATCTCTTGTCAATGGTGCTTACTCGCGCCAGGCTGGGAAATTACTTAGTAACAAATTGATAGATGCCGCTATCGGATTTATTGCCGTGTGCATCTTTCGTTATTACTTTCCAATAGTAAACAGTGTTAGGGTTTACAGCGATATTAACCAAAAATAAATCTTTTACATCGCTTTTTTGCAACGCTAAAGTGTTGACGTTGCTGCTTAAATAAATATCATAGCCGGCGATGTTATTTTCTACACTGCTGCCTGCCCACGAAAGGTCAACCGTTGCTGAACTTATTACCTGGTTATAAAGTGGGGCTTTGATAACAGCCGGAAATGGTGCATAACTTAACACGCCAGGGCCTGAGTTATAAAATTTCCAGGTATCACTTTGTGCGGTTTCGGTTACTTTTGCCGATGCCGAAATAACGTACCACGAGTAAGGCGTACTCTTCAACAAAGTAACCTTTGCTTCATTAGTAGTTGATAAGTGCTTACTTAAAACGCCGGTGAGCAAATTTTTGATATACAGTTCATAGCTATTAGTATGTTCTGCCACTGCCCAGTTAAAAGTAACCGTACTTTCGGCGTCAGATACTGCGATACCGGTTGTACAGGCCGAATTTGAAGCGGGAAGCAACAATTCCGCCTTAGCAGGTGGCGGAATTGTTACATTGTCTGCTTTTTTTCCGCAGCCAATGTTCAGGATAGCCACTAATAATATAAACCTGTAAAGCCTCATTTCTTTATAATTTTAAATATCTTCTGCTCGCCGTTAGTCAAAAGCTTAAGGGTGTAAGTTCCTGTCATCTGTAGTTCAGGCAAATCGATTTGTATAACATTTGACGGATTACTGAACTGTTTTTTGTAGACCAGCAGGCCCATTACCGAGTAAACTTCCACCGTGGCCGCACTTACTTGTCTTTCACTTAAGTTAATATATACCGTATTACCGAATGGGTTGGGATAAGGGATTAAATTATCAGACAGGTTAAATGATCTTTCTATTACGCCCTGGCATAGCCTGTCTGTAGTTACCCTAATACTGTTTCGGCCATGAGTAAGATCTATCATTACTACACTGTCGGTAGTTGTATTTATTACGCCATTAAGTTGGATATGATAAGTATCGCCACCGGTTAAATTCAAAGTAACACGCTTGTTATCGGGGCTTAAAGTAGCATACAGGGATATGTCTTTAGGTTCGGTAACTACTAAAGTATAACATTGCTTATAAGCACTTTGGCCTGCAACGGTAATACACAAGTTATAGGTACCTGCTGCAAGGTTATTAAACACGCTTGCACGACTGAACAAAACCGTCTTACTTACGCCTGCACCGGTAAGTAATGCCGTATAATCAAGGTTTAGCGCTGCTATTACATTAATTGCCCCGTTATTTTCGCCCTTACAAGAGGCACTGGTAGCTGCTACAATAAAATTGTTTGGTGGTAATGTAAATAATGTGCTAACTACAACGGGAGCAGATACCAGCGCCAGCCCGTTCAATACCGTTTTTACGGTGTAAGAACCGGCTTCGGTGGCCGTATAAGCCATGCCGGTTCCCAGCACTATGCCGGCACCGTCTTTACTCCATTGGTAGCTGAGGCCGTCAACTGCATTTACTTTTAATATAATACTACCACCCGGGCTAATGGTTACCGGGCCTGCCGGACTGATAACCGGCAACGGCACATAAGTAAACCCTGCGAGGTTGCCTGCTCCATACTTGCTTGTTAAGGCAATACTCCCACTAACACCGGTATCAACAACCGCGGTAAGCACAGTATCAGCCAGGATAGCGTAAGACTTAGCATTAGTGCCGCCAAATGTTACGGTTGTAACATTTGTAAAGCCCGAGCCTTTTATCGTAACAACCGTACCCTTTGTTGCCTTTACCGGCGAAAAAGAAGCCAGGACCGGCGGCGGGATAACTTTTAAAGTAATAAGCCTGCCGGCAGAATTCTCTGCTACGGATGTATTTACAGTAAAAGTGATCAGCCTGTTAAGTGGGGCGCTTGTGGTGCTTTCAAAATATACAGCCCTCAGTGCCGCCTGCCATTGTTCTAACAAGGCAGTGCCGCCTGCCGATGTAAAAGAAAGTATACCGGTTGTTGCATCGTAAGTGGCAGTAATATCACCTGTAGTTGTACTATTACCGGTGAATGTTAACTTATCCTTGCCGGGGCTGTAATTATTGGTGATGCTAACCTTTGCAGCTATAATTTTATTAACGCTTGCGTTAACTATTTTCACAGTACCGTCTACAGCTATTGCTGGGGCATTACCGGTGTAGATCAGCGCATCTGCAGAAGTTAAAATCTCAATTCCCGAACTTTCTATGTTGTTTTGCAG
>CBFGNE010000266.1:0-5818 GCA_965649995.1 uncultured Mucilaginibacter sp. | reverse complement strand
TTAGTTTTGCTATTTAAGAATGTACATCAACCCGTTGATATCATCGTTGCCGCCAAACTGGGCTTGCAAGGCTTTATTGTAGTTATCGGCATTAGAGGTGCGCTCTGATGCAGGGTATTGGAAACGGGTGGCAATACGGCCACCATTACCTGTACCGGGGCCTGTTGTAAAGGTTGGCACACCTGTTCTGCGGTAAGTGAAGTACGACTCCAAACCCGAGTGGCGGAACAGTGCCAGGTATTTTTGCTGTAAAATTTTGGTTAACCCGGCAGCATCAGCGGTGTATTTAACACCCGCCTGTGCGTAATAGGCAGCCCAATCTACATTAACGGTGTAAGTATCATAGTTGGCAATGTTGGCCGTACCTGTTGAACCCGGGCGGTAAAAGTAAGCCGTGAATGCACCGGTACCTGTTGGCACGCCGTATGATGCAAACGATGCCTGTATCCCTTTTATGTAATAAGCTTCGGCATCGCCGGTTGCCCAGCCGCGGTTTATGCCTTCGGCTATGTTAAACATCAGTTCGGCATAGCCAATCTGGATAGATGGCTCTCCGGTAAATGTTGAGTAGTACCGTTTACGGTTAATGAAAGAATACTTCTGTAAACCGGCGTTATTATACATCACACCAAGGTCCAAACCAGGATCAGCACCTACAAAAGAGCTGAAGGCGGTTGGGCTTTGCTTGCCAACGTCAACCAGGTCGCGGGCAGGTTCGTTGGTAACAAATACACGCGGGTCTTTCAGCGTGGTTAATAAGCCAACGTAAGTAGACGACGAATTTTTACGCGACCCGTTCTGCCCAAAGTTATCGGGCGTCATAGGGTAATAATTGCTTGGCGCAACAAAGGTGTACTGCAGGTTATCATCTGCACTTTGCATTACCGGGTATTTTGTTGGGTTGCCAACAATAGCAGCAAACTGGCTTGGTACGCCAAGGTCGGCTTCTCCTGCTTTCTTGCTCAGTTCGGTTAATAACCTTATGTGGAAGGTATTGATAACTTTTTGCCATTTAACCAGGTCGCCGTTCAGGTAAATATCGCCGGTTAAAGTGCTTCCGCCTTTGGCAATAACTGCTGCCATATCGGTATTCGCTTCTTCTAACCAGGTAAGCGATTGTTTCATCACATCTTTTTGCGAATCGTAAGCCGGGGTTAAGCCATCCAGCCCTTTTAGCGCCTGGCTCATCGGGATATCCCCCATCTCCAGGCTCATTTTGCTGAAGAAGTAAGCACGGAAAAATTTACCGATCGCGCTATACTGGTTTACCGCCGGTAAACCGGCAAGTGTGGCCTGCTGCTCCATAGCAACAACGTTTTTAAGCGTGTTGTAATAGTTATCGCCGCTGCCAAAATCGTAACGATTGTTCCCGTAATAATCATAGTTGTAAATGTAGTACTGGGAATGTATCTCGTTTTCGCCATCGGGCCCATCAACCATGCTGTTTAACACACCGTTGAATAAAAGTGAAGCCGGAACCGCATTGGGAACGTTGTTGTTAATAGTAAGCTCGTCGAAGCTTTTTTTACTACCTGTTACCGACAGCATTAAACATACCGGCAGCACACAAAATTTAAATATCTTTTTCATAATTGTATTATCCTCGTAATTAGAATGATAGGTTTAGGTTAAAGCCATAGCTGCGAACCGTTGGCGATTGCAATACCGTTTGCGATACCGCGCCGTTGTACTGGTCCAGATCCACATCTTTAAAGCGTTTATCTTTGTAGAAGTACAACAGGTTACGCCCGTACAGCGATGCCGATACCTTCTGGATAAAGGTTTTTTGCAGGAACGATTTTGGGAAATCGTAAGTAAAAGTTACCTCGCGCAGCTTAGAGAAGGTTTTGCTCATCAGGTTGCTTTCATCAACGTTGTAATACTTGCTCACATAATCCTGCACAAAAGCAGTTTGTTTGTTAGCACCATACTGTAATGCGCTGTAGTTAAGCACCGCACCTGTTTTCGAATCGTAGTTGATGGCGGTACCATTGGTGATAACAACACCCTCGCCTACGTAGCTGCCATTGTAGCCCGTTACGCCAAAGTTTTGCCAGTCTTTATAACGGGCGTCGCCCAGGGCGCCGGTTGCCGTTTCGATGTTGGCACCGCCACGCATGGTTTTGTTATGCATGTAATCAATAATTACACCACCAACCGAACCATCAAACTGGAAGCCCATGCTCAGGTTTTTGTAACGGATCTTGTTGTAAACGCTCCAGCTGTATTTAGCATTCATGTTGCCCAGGTATTGTGCAACCGGCATTGCCAGTGGTTTACCTGCGGCGTCGTTTATGATCTGCCCATCCGGCGTGCGTACAAATTTGCTTCCGTATAATTTATCGGTGCGGTCGCCTGCTTTAAAAAAGGTGTTGTACGTGTCCTGACCCGGAGGCAGTTCTTTGTAAACTTCTTTATTGGTAGATACGTTCACCAAAACATTCCAGGTAAAGCCGCTTAAATTTTTGATCGGCGTGCCCTCTAACGAACCTTCGTAACCCGAACGTTTGGTTTTTAATGCATTCAGGAATAAGGTGGTGTAACCTGTTGCGGTAGAGATAGGGTTAGCCAATATCCTCGGCCCATCCACATACTGAAAAGCGGTACCGCTAAAGCCTAAACGGTTTTGCAGGAATTTAATATCAAAACCCTGCTCCCAGTTTACACGGGTTGATGTTTGGATATTAGGGATAAACAATACATTGCTTGCGTAGCCTGCTGTTTGGCCGTTGTAAGGCTTATTGGTTAGGTACGATGTTTTAAGCGAGTAATCGGGCCCGTTGTACGGCGACGTATAGGTTGAACCATAACCCAGCGGATTATTGAATAACGATGCAGCCGTACTGCCGCCAAAAGCAGTGATAGAGCTGAACGGTGCAGGGCCGATAGTTGGGCTCGACACATCGTTACGGATGCTGGCGTAAGATCCGCGCAGTTTAAGGAAAGAGATAAACCCGGGCAGTTTTACATAATCAGATACTACAGTTGCTGCCGATACGCTTGGGTAACCGTATGATGCCACCTTTTGAAAGTTACTTGATTTGTACTGGCGGAAAGTACCCGATACTGTAGCGTATTTACCAAACGACGCATCCAACGAAGCGTAGTAGCTAAACTCGCGCGATGCAGCGTTGAAGCTGGTAGCCTGTATAGCGTTTTTTGAGTTACTGAAAGCGTAAACTTCCGGCACGTTCAAATAATCTGTAGATACCCAGTTGCTGTTGTAGTTAAAATTACGCAGGTTAGAACCAACCAAACCGGATAAGTTCAGGAAGTTTTTGATGGTATAGTTATAACTAACAAATAACTCCGTATTGTTATCAAACAGATCGCGGCGGTCTTCGCGGTAATCGCCCTGGTTACCTTCACGGCCGTAAGGGTGTGCCGAATAAGGCAGCTTCTCGGTACGTAAAATATTGTAGGTGTTTATAGATGACCTTAAGGTAACATTTAAATTGTTGTTGAATTTGTAGTTACCGGTTAAGTAGCCGTAAGTATCGTTTTTGTAGTGGCCGCGTGTCCATTTCTGGGTAAGCAGGTATGGGTTATGGTAGCGTTGGTACTCGGCAAATTGCGATTGAACGCCGGTTTTGCCGGGTTGCCAAATGGCTTTAATATCCGGTGCGTTAATATCCCAGTCGGCCCCTGTCCATACAGCAATGTTGTAGATGATACTGTTTGGGCCGTATTGCACATCGGGAAAGTTATCAGTGCTTTGGCGGTTAAAGTTAACGTTACCTTCAAACTTCAGCTTGGCCGTTGGGCTAAACGAAGCATAAAAATTCGCGTTAGCAATGTTTAAATATTGCGATGGGATATAGCTGGTTTGGTGCTGCTGCGAAACCGATAAACGTGTTACATAGTTATCGCCAACCGAACCTAAAGCTATGTTATTGTTGGTTTGGTAACCTGTTTGCAAAAAGTTCTTCAGGTTATCTTTACCACGGGCCACGTAAGGGGTGCCTTGCCTTACGCCATTAATGATAGGGCTATCGTACTGCGGGATAAGCTGGCCATTAAAATAAGGGCCCCAAACATCATAATCGCCATCTACGCCACCCGGTGCGCCACCTTTACCATCAACAAACTGGTAGTAGGTATTTTCGCCGCCGCCGTAGCTGTTTTGTATGCGCGGGAAGGCTAAAAAGCCCGAGTTAGCAACCGTACTGCTGTTGATATCTACCGTAAGGCCTTTTTTGTTTTTGTCGCCTTTTTTGGTAGTGATCAGGATAGCACCGTATTGCGCACGGTTACCGTAAAGCGCAGCAGCCGCAGGGCCTTTTAGCACGGTGTAAGTATCAATATCGTCGGGGCTGATATTATAAGTATCGGTATTGATAGGGATACCATCCACAACGTATAACGATACCTGGTTACCCCTTATTAATACGTTGGGGTTACCCAAAAGCTCTGCAGAAGGGCCAACCGATACACCCGCCACTTTACCAACCAGGCCGGTAATAGGGTTAGGGTCGCGGGCGGTGGTTAAAGCTTCGCCGTTTACAGCTTGGATAGCATAACCAATACGGCGGGTTTCTTTTTTAACGCCCAACGCGGTTACAACCACCTCGTTCAGGTTCTGGCTCGAGCCTGTTAAGGATACGTTAATAACCGTTTTATCGGCAACCACAATTTTTTTTGTTTCGAAACCGATAAAGCTGAAAGAAAGCGTTTGCCCCATAGATGCAGTTAAAAGGTAGTGCCCCTCTACATCGGTAATGGCATTTTTGCCTGTTTCTACAACACTTACCGTAACGCCAGGCAGCGGTAAGTTTTTATCGTCGGTAACGGTACCTGTAATTTTCGATTGCGCAAACAGTATTGCCGGCGACAAACAGAATATTACTACCGCTACAGCGATTTTTAAATGCTGGTAAATCTGTTTCATTAATAATTGTTTTTTTGGAGTGAAAAGTTTTTCGTTTTTGTAGCGGCAATACTAAACTTTGTTTATTATTTGTAAACTAAGTTTAGATTAAGTAAACTTTATCACTTTGTGTACTTAGGGTTAAGTACCGGGGAGGATGGTAACAATTAGATGATGCGGTGGTAAAACAGATTTAACACGGCTTATAGCAGAAGCGTATTATTTGCGCATTAAATGCGCCAAAGCCTTATCTTTTAAATTCGCTATATTATCAACAGGGACATGTTGCAGCTTTGCTTCATCATCCCAATAGCGCATGCGTACTATTAATTCTGCGTCCGGGTGCTGTTCAAAAGCTTCCGCTTCGTCAGCGCTCATCACCCCGCCCTGGAAACCCAGCGTAACTTTGCTGGCCGGCGAAAGCCTATCGTAATAGTG
Source organism: uncultured Mucilaginibacter sp. (assembly GCA_965649995.1). Taxonomy (GTDB): domain Bacteria; phylum Bacteroidota; class Bacteroidia; order Sphingobacteriales; family Sphingobacteriaceae; genus Mucilaginibacter. Next base: position 513 of record CBFGNE010000266.1, on the reverse strand, counting down.
GGGGTATTTAAAGGTTAAATAGCGCTTGGCAATAACGTGCCCGTTCACCAGGTTTGCCAGCCGCGCAGAAAAGCCTCGTTCCGTCAGGTAATCGGCGCCAAGTTTTTCGTGATCCACGTTGCCCATGCCATCCATGCTTTCGGCAGTGGCGCACAGGTGGCCAATATCGTGGAAAAAGGCCGCAAGTACCACTTCGTCATCGTGCCCCTCGGCTTCGGCAAGCGCCGCCGCTTGCGACATATGCTCTATCTGCGATACCGGCTCGCCAATGTAATCGTCATTGCCATGCAATTCGTACAGGGCAAATACTTCGGCTACAATTTCCTGGGGCGTACGGTCGGCAAAGGGCATAGGGCTGCTGTAGTTTGTGGCAAATAAAAGCATTTAATATTACCGCAAAATTAAATCTCCGTGATATAATTTGTTACACATAAAAGGTGTTAAAATAAGCTAATTACCTTGCCCCGCTTAATTTTATTATCTACTTTGCCCGCCCCCAATAACCCTAATATA
>CBFGNE010000265.1:0-5829 GCA_965649995.1 uncultured Mucilaginibacter sp. | reverse complement strand
TTAAAGCCGGGGTTCATCAGGTTTTGGCAATGCCCTTCGCTTTTAAACCAGCCAGCCATTACCTGGACAATGCTGCTTTGCCCCATGGCTATATTTTCGCCAACCATAAAACTTTTGTAGCCTTTAAAAAGGTAGCCCGCAAAAACAATTCGGTCGCTCATACTCCGGCCGTCCTTGCTGGTATGGCTAAAGTAATCGCGGTTGTACATGTCATCCGCGTGGCCCTGGGCGGCTTTCTCCAGGTTATCGTTCCAAACTATTGGCGCAGCGGGAGGGTACCATTTGTTGCCACAGTTGCAGCCTTTGGCGCGTGTTCTATTGATCAGCCTTAAAAACTCTTGCTCAAAGTTCGCGCCGTCGTTTTGCCGTACGTACCCAAAACTGCACACAGTGATTAAAGCAACAATAGAAAATGCACTAAAAATATATTTTTTCATTAATTAACAGACAGGTTTATAAGCCATTAGTTTAGTGTAACGCCAAATAAGGCGGCTTATTTTTTTCGCCGGGAAGATAGGATGAAAGAAAGAATAACGAGGAGCGAAAGGGCTACAATTACAAGGATGCCACTATTTTTTTGGGCGAAGCTTTTTTGGGTTTCGCCGCCGGTTTCTTCGCCACTATCACTGTTTTTTTTTTAACGGCAGAGTCGATGGTTTTATTGGATATGGTATCTGCTGCAAATTTTTGGATAGCCAACATTGTGGCGGCCTCTTGTTTTTTGATGCTGTCTAATATAACATCAGCGCGTTTTAAGGCAACAGCTCCTTTTCCCGGATTATCCATCCGGTTATATAGATAGCCGTAGTTTTTTTGCACATTGGCTTCCATTTCGGGCATTTTATTGGCTATAGATAAGCTCAACGCCTCATTCAAATCGCGCATGGCAAGTTTATAGTCTTTTATCTCCATCTTTACCACGGATAGCCTAACAAGCGATGCAATGATATTTGGTATATCGTTTTTTATGCGTGATATATTATTTGATTGGAGGATGAACCACTTGGCCTGGCTGAATTTTTTTTGCGAATAATAAACCTTGGCGAGGTTGTCAAAAGATAATCTTAAACCAGTAGAATCGCTATAACGGCTATAAAGATGTAAGGCAAGCATGGTATAGTTTAGCGCCTCGGTTTGGTAATACAACCGTCGGCGTTTATTGGCTATAGTATCGTACTTTAAGTACACATCAGCAATTTCGGAATACACGGGTGCCTTTAACGAATCATTGGTGATTAGCTGTAACTTTTGTTTCAGGCTATCCAAATCGCTTGCAACAGCGGACAGCTTAATGCCGGCTAATATAAATAGGGTAAGGATAAGAAATTTCTTCATCCGGGTTCAGAGATAAATTTAATGCGGTAAACGTTATTCAAATTACATGCCCGAAATAGCAGATATATCATTTTGCGCTGCTGTAAAAGCATCATTTTAGCCATTTTTGCGTAACTGGCTGATGTATAGTACAAAAATCAGCAAAAAATATTTATTAACCTTATGGTATAGCTCAATAATATTTAATCAGTATGAAAAACTGTATACAAATGCAGAAAATTGCTACCGGATGATTTTTTCGTAGCGAAGAAGTGACCTTTTTAGCAGATTTGACGACGATAGAATAATATTAAATAATAATATACCCAGGGTTGCACACAATATACCCGCCAGCACATCCAGTATATAATGGTGGCTTGCGTAAACTGCGGTAAACCATATACCTACGGTTACAGTTATAAAAAATAAGTTTATCCAGCCCAACTTGTTTTTTAGCCCATAATACACCACAATAACAGGGTAGGAGGAATGCAGTGATGGCATCGCCGCAAAAACATTAGATCCTTTGGCGTAAATAGATTTAAATATAGTTACGTTAAAATACTTATCAAACCTGGCGAGCCCGGCGGTGTTACCTTGCGTTAAAGGGTGGAAATTTAAACCATGTACCTGGATATACCAAGGTGGTGCCGCGGGGTATGCATAATAAACTATAAAACCAAGCAAGTTTACCACCACAAAAGTGAGCGAGAAGTATAAAAATTGTTCTTTGTTCCGGAAGAACAGGTATGCAGCAAAACCAAGCGGAACCGGGATCCAGCAAAGGTAAAAGGCCCCGGCAAAAATATCCATTGCAGTGTTGCTTTTTAATAGCAGGTATTCGTTCGGCGTTAATATCGTGTTGTTATAACGTATGCCAAACAGGCTTTTCTCTGCATTGTACAAGCCGCCGATGGCTACGTGGTTATAGTTGTAATTGGGGAACGCCTTCATATAATCGAAGATTATCCAATAAACTATGAATATTGTAAAGCCTAAGATAAACTTGCGGGTAACAACTGATGCGTAGAAAAGCACATTAAATATGCCTATCAAAACAAGCTGGTCGGATTTGAAGCCTAACAGTAGGGACGAGATGAGTAAATATAATAGCGACAGCCCCGATACAATACTAATACTTTTTGAATTGATCCGGACGCTGTCATCAACAGCATTAGCCATTCTGCTTTTTAATAAAATCCGAATTAAAAATTTTGTCCCATAAGGGCGAGCTCACACCATAACCTTTGGTAGGGTCCTGGTAGTGGTGCAGCATGTGGTGATCTTTTATTTTCTTCCAAAATTTGCCTTTAAAGGTAAAGTGGTGTATGGCATAGTGTGATATATCATACGCCAAATAACCTAAAATAAAGCCCGGGAAAAAGCCAAAGATGTAGTTTGTTGGCAGCAGTGCATTAAATAAAAAGTAAAAGCCCGTGGCTAACGGTATGCTTGCCGATGGGGGCATTACCAGGCGTTTTGCGTCGCTCGGGTAATCGTGGTGCACACCGTGGAATATAAAGTGCAAGCGCAGGGCCCATGGCGCTTTTGGCACAAAGTGGAAAACAAAACGGTGCATTATGTATTCTGTAAGCGTCCAAATGAAAAGGCCAAATAAAAACAACCATACATAATTTAGCACACCAATTTGCTTATCGTATGCAAAATAGCTGCAAACCAAAATAACGGGTACAAAAATTATAATAGGCACAAAAAAATGAACCTTTGATAAACTCTCTAAAAAACTACTCTTAAACATCCTCACAGATTCCTGTGAATTTGATACAAAATTTTTTGCCATAACAATTAAGGTTTAAAACGTTCAGTAACTTCTTTACCTGTCACAGGGTCTGCACCTTTTATTTCAATATAAATTACATTTGGAGCCCAAGGCGTGCCACCCTCAATTTGAATAAAAATATTTTGAAGGACCACTTGTTTTTGGGATATAATTGCGAAGATATGATATTTTCTGTCCGTACCCCTCATTAATGTCATGGGAAATTTTTTGTATGACATAATTCTGATATCATACGAATCATCCCCCATTTTTTCTGCCGATATCCCGTAAGCAAACTTCCGTTGTACAAAAGTTAGTTCGGAGGGTTCTCCATGCCCCTCGGCATACCTAAGCCAATACACATGGATAGGTTCGTCCCCATCAATTTTGCCGGTTTGGGTATTGATGTTAATATCGTAAGATAATGCGTTGATATTAGGCGAGCGCTGTAAATAAAATAAACGCTTGTTGTTTGGCGGCGGTGTTGGGTAAACCCGGCCATTAGCATCCTTACGTATACGGGTGGTATCTGTTTTTATGAAATCTACGGTATGTGCAGCGGCATTAAACCACATGCATACAAATACCGCAAACAAAACAGTTACTTGCTTAGCCCGCGTTTTATTCATTTTCATTCTCCGATAGTGCTTTTTTGGCATCTACCAGTCGTTTAAAGGCTGTTAAATTTGTTAAAACGGCAAGTATCGCTATCGGGAACGTAAAGATCGACATGGTTTCGAAGACGTGGTATTTAATACCAGGGATCCATAACTTATAGTCGCCGCCAATGTAGTTTGAAGCTACACCACAAGCAATGGCAAATACAGCTATTGTTATCACACGCTCGGGCCGTTGCATTAGACCGCCTTTGCACTCCACGCCAAGCCCTTCGGCACGTGCGCGTACGTAACTTACCATCATAGAGCCAATAAGCGCTATAAAAGCGAATATCGAACTTAAGAAGTAATGGTGTGCCACCAGGTAATAACAAATACCCAGGAACATGATCAACTCGCTGTAACGGTCGAGCACCGAGTCGTACAAAGCACCAAAAACCGATTTCATGTTGCCTAAACGGGCAACCTGTCCATCCAGCATATCAAATAAACCTGCAAATAATATTAAAGCGCCTGCCCAGCCTATGTAGGTAAGGTCGGCACGGTCGCCGTCTTCTCCGCCTATAATAAATATGGCTGCTACGCCAACATTTAGCACAAAGCCAATGGAAGTTACTGCATTGGGGGTTAAGCCTAACTTGATAAGCAGCTTAACAAACGGATCAATAATTTTATATATCCCAAGCTGTAGACTTGTACGTATTGATGTTTGCTGTTCCATTTTGAAATAAAAATAAATAAAATTCAATAAATAATTAAAAATCGAACTTAATTTTAACCCTAATGCCATATGGGGCAATGTCGGGATGGTTTAAGTACGATAACCTTTTAACAAAATCAACCCTTACAAACTTAAAAATGTTTTCTACACCTACACTTGCTTCCATGTAAGGCTTATCACCTAATGAATAGGTAATGGGAACGCCATTTCCATCGGTAGGGAATTGGTATACAGACGAATTTAAGGCCGGATTGTTTTGATCGCTCAAGCCTCCGTATAAAGCTTTGAAGGACGCAGTTTCGCGCCATTTTAATTTCTTAAAAAACGGTACTTTGTTAAAAAAGAAACCACCAAAATGCTGGTCGATATTAATACTGGCGTATCTGTCGCTTACAAACTCCAAAAAGTTCATTAAGTTGTAAGAGTCAATTACGTAAGCATACGTTTGGTTTGCGCGGTGGATATCTAGCAGAGGGTAAGGTACCTGGCCAAATATACGCCCGCCCTCTAATGAAATATCCGAGAAGCCAAACGGAGCTATATAAAAGCGCTTATCGGCGCGTCCCCTTAAGTTTTGGTAACTGTATTGCCCGCCCAACACATTTTTTAGGCCTGTGGTAAATTGTAACGATAATATAGGATACTTATTAATAATAGGTATCCTAAATAACTTGCCCTGGTAATATTGCTCGTGCGGAGCGTACCTGATACCAGCCGATAGCTCGGTTGTGGTGAGGTTGTTAAAGATAGTGCTCGGCCCGTTTTGAAAAGGAAACAAGGAACCCGCAGGGGTTTGTGTCCATTTCTTTCCGCCAAAATTGAAGGAGAGGTGGTTCTCTAATTCGTGTATGTACTCCAGCTTATAAATATCGTTGTACAAGTATTTATCGTTGGTGCCTCGTTTAAATGATAGCAAGATGTTATCCTCCTGTATAAACTGCAATTCCTGCCCCGGTATTTTTGTATCGCGCTGAAAACTGGCGCGGATATAATTTTGCGGGAATTTATAAATGCTTTTGCTGTTTAACGAGTAGGTAGCGGCCAAAAAGTATTTCCAGCGCTTATCCTTAAAGCCATAAGCGCCGTAGCCCTCAAAATAGTATTGTTTGCTCAATTCTGGCGTAGTGCGCCCGCCAAGCCTTAGCCTAAAACCTTCTATTGGGTTAAAACTGTAAAAGGTACTGGCCGGGCCAACCTCAAATTTTCCAAAGCCTTTAAAACCGGCCAATAAAAGGGTAACCAAATCTGCCGTACGCCTAAAGGATGGCATACGCGTAAGGCTATCGATGTTTTTATAAACCTTTGATTCTGCCGTGGTGAGCGTATCTAAGCGGTTCTGTTGCCAAAATTCCTCGCTCCTGTGCTTTACCTCGTCGTCCTCTAAGTTAATATCAGGC
>CBFGNE010000264.1:0-5850 GCA_965649995.1 uncultured Mucilaginibacter sp. | reverse complement strand
AAACTATAAATATTATCTCCAACAGATAATTATTGCTATTTGTGCTGGTTTGATGCGGTTTATTACCACACAGGTAATACATTTGAAAAAATACCCCGAAAAATATAAATAACATTATATTTGGCTGGTTCAAATCAATGCTGTACAGCACCTGAATATATAATATGGCAGTTCTAACAGGCGGCGTGAGTGATAAATACGAGTTAGTAGTAGGTTTAGAAATACACGCGCAATTATCCACTTTAAGTAAGGCTTTCTCATCAGATTCGGCAGCTTTTGGCGCCGGGCCAAACCAGCATGTAAGCCCGGTTTCGCTTGGGCACCCGGGTACGTTACCGTGCATCAACAAAAAAATGGTGGAGTATGCAGTTAAAATGGGGCTGGCCTGCAATTGCAGCATCAACCTTAAAAACACCTTTGCCCGTAAAAATTATTTCTACGCCGATTTGCCAAAAGGTTTTCAAACCACGCAGGATACCCGCCCCATTTGCATTGGCGGGCATGTTACCGTAAAACTGGCGGATCATACCACAAAAGATATTGCCATCCATCACATCCACATGGAAGATGATGCAGGCAAAAGCTCACACGACCAGCACGACGAATATTCGCTTATCGACCTGAACAGGGCTGGGGTACCGCTGATAGAAATTGTATCGCAACCCGATTTGCGCAGCGCCGAAGAAGCAGGCCAATTTTTAACTGAAGTGCGCCGTTTATTACGTTACCTGGATATTTGCGACGGAAATATGGAAGAAGGAAGCATGCGTTGCGATGCCAATATTTCGGTACGCCTGCATGGCGCTGCCGAATACGGAAACCGCTGCGAGGTGAAGAATTTAAACTCCATACGTAACGTACAACGTGCTATTGAGCATGAGTTTGCGCGCCAGGTAGAAGTTATAGAAGCCGGCGGCCATATAGACCAAAATACCCTGAACTTTAATGCAGATACCGGCGAAACATCCGTACTCCGCTCTAAAGAAATGGCCAACGATTACCGTTATTTCCCCGAGCCGGACCTGTTGCCCGTACAACTTACCGAAGCCTACTTAGAAAATATCCGCCAGCAGATGCCGGCACTGCCGAAGGAATTGTTTGCAAAATATACCACCCAACTTGGGTTATCAGATTACGATGCCGGTGTTATTACCGCCGATAAACAATTTGCGGCTTATTTTGAAGAAATTATCAAACATACCGACCATTATAAATCTGCCGCTAACTGGCTGATGGGCGCGGTAAGCTCTTACATCAACGATCATAGCATCCATATAACTGATATTGCCTTAAAACCCGTTGCGCTTGCCGGTTTGATTAAATTGGTAGATGAGGGTAAAGTAAACAATTCGGTTGCCTCGCATAAGTTGTTCCCGGTATTGGTTAAAGATAGCAGCAAAACGGCGGAAGAGGTTGCTAAAGAACTAAACCTGCTCATCAGCGATAACTCATCCGAACTGGACGAGTTTATCCACGCCGCCTTAGCCAAGTTCCCGGATAAGGTGATAGAATACCAAAAGGGTAAAAAGGGCGTTTTAGGCTTGTTTATGGGCGAGATCATGAGAATTTCTAAAGGGAAGATAGATCCGAAAAAAACTAACCAGCTTTTAATAAAAGAATTAGAGTCTAAATAAAAAATGAAGATCCGTTTGTTTACTTGCATTGCTTTCTCTTTCGCGCTGTTTTTAACCTCTTGTAAGGATAAGGATAGCTTCACCGTTGCTGGTACCATTACCAACCCTGGTAAAATTGGTAAAGTAATGTTGCTTGCTGCCGACAGTACCGGTGTAATACCAATAGATTCGGCTACGCTGGATGCCAGCAACAGTTTTAAATTTAAGCACAACACGCCTTATGCCAACTTGTACAAGCTGCGCATTGGCGACAATATTTTTGATATTGTAGCACAAAACGGCGACAATATTAAGCTTACAACCGATTTGGCCGATGTATCACACACTTATGAAGTATCAGGTTCCGAAACCTCGGGGAAGATAAAAGAGTTTAACAAGATCAGTAATTTTTATGGCAATAAAAACAGTAAGCTGTCTGACGAGTACACCGCCAAATCAGAAGCGCTTGGCCACGAGTCGGATTCATTGCTGAAAGTGTATATGCCTGTGTTCCAGAAAAACATCAGCGATTATAGCGAGGAAGTTTTAAAGTTTGTTGACAGGAACAAAGACAATTTAGCTGGCTTTTACGCGGCAACTTCGTTAGATCAATTAAAATACGAGCAACAGCTGGTAGCTTATGCCGATGCGATAAAAGACGAGTTTAAAGACAACCCCGGCGTGCGCGCCTTTGTAAAACAAATGGAAGCTGCCAAGCCTGTATCTATAGGGCACAAGGCGCCGGAGTTTACGATTGCCGGTATTGATGGCAAGGAAGTAAAACTTTCTGATTATAAAGGTAAGTATGTGATGCTCGATTTTTGGGCATCGTGGTGCGGCCCGTGCAGGCAGGAAAACCCCAATGTGGTTAAACAATACGCCAAATTCCACTCAAAAGGGTTTAATATCCTTGGCATTTCGTTAGATGTGGAGAAGAAAGACTGGCAAAGCGCAATAAATGCCGATAATCTTAGTTGGGCGCATGTGTCTGATTTGCAGCGTTTTGACGGACCTACCGAGCGCCTTTACCGCATTGAAGCTATCCCTTCAAATTTTATTATAGATCCGCAGGGAAACATTGTTGTAAAGAACATCACAGGCGCTGCCCTGGAAGCTTTTTTAAACAAAACATTTAATTAGCCTCAACAACAGGTTAAATTTTAACGGTAGTTAACAATTTGTTAATATGTATTTAACCGTAAGCTTGTATTAAGCTTATACTTTTATACAAAAAATTTAACCTGCCCATGAGCAACGGAAAACAAAAAATACTTATTGTTGACGACGAACCTGATATTTTAGAGTTAATAGAATATAACCTTAAGAAAGAAGGCTACCAGGTATATTCTGCCCGCAACGGACAAGAAGCTGTTGCAGAGGCCAAGAAAACACTCCCAGACCTTATTGTGCTTGACATTATGATGCCCAAAATGGACGGTATTGAGGCCTGCCGCATTATGCGCACCATGCCCGAATTTAAAAACACCTTTATGGTATTTTTAACCGCCCGCAGCGAAGAATATTCGGAGATTGCCGGCTTTAACGTTGGGGCCGATGATTACATTGCCAAGCCTATTAAGCCACGTGCACTGGTTAGCCGTATAAATGCCATACTGCGCCGCAACGCACCGCCCGAGGAGGTTGTTGATAACAAACTGGAGATAGGCAACCTGGTGATAGACCGCGAGGCTTACCTGGTTTACAAGGATGGCGTTAAAGTAGTATTAGCTAAAAAAGAGTTTGAACTGCTTTACCTCCTGGCCTCAAAGCCGGGCAAGGTTTACACCCGAGAGGTGATCCTGAAAAACATCTGGGAAGATTCGGTAGTGGTAACCAACCGTACTATTGATGTGCACATCCGCAAACTGCGTGAGAAACTGGGCGATGATTGCGTTGCCACCGTAAAAGGCGTTGGCTACAAGTTTGAAGCCCACTAAAAAAAACTGATATTAACAAAGCGGCCCCGGAATTTCCGGGGCCGCTTTGTTTGGGGGCAGTTAGCTATAGTTGAGTATTATTGTAAAATAACAAAGGTTTTTTCGCCAAACTCTTCGTACACCTGTATTTGTTTTTTAACAACCTGGTTGTTTGATGTCACGGCCATGGTATAGGTACCCAAATCTAATTGAGAAAGGTTGTAATTTTTCTCAACCGATTGTTTGCCGGATAGGTAATCGGTCATGATCTCGTTGTTGGCGTTATCGTAAAAAGTTACGTAGCTTTTGCTTGTTGCTTCCTTTTGTATGGCGATGCCAACTACAAGCGGTTTGGCCGAAGATTGTACGGATATGTCGTCTTTTGTAGTTGCTGCTTTAGTTGTTGCTGCAAAAATGCTGCTGCTTACTAATAATAAAAGGGCTGATAATTTGATTGCATTTTTCATGATATTTTAAATTTTTTGTGTGTTAATGATTTGTTTTTGTTTGTTTCAATATCCAAAGCAACAACAAAAAAATAATGCGCTAAAATCAAATAGGCCATCGGGCAAATAGTATAGGCCAAGGATGGATATTGCTCGTTAAACGCTAATAATCAGTATTTAACACCAAAATGGGTGTTTGTCGGCTGCATTCCGGGGTTCATCGGGCTAATTGATGTACTCGTCGGGTTTTGGCTTGGTTTGCAAAAAAAGTGGACGGTTTTATTTATCTCCGTACAACACTAATTTCAAAACAAAGGGGCGTGCCTGGTGGTTACTGGTATGTAAACTACATCACACCAGATAAACATACTACTACCATGAAAAATTTTGAAACCTTAGTGGATGCCACTAACGACCTCACCAAACGCGGATACGAAGCTAACCTTAGCCTGGAAGGCGACACCATAGATGATAAATCGAAAGATATACACATGACTGCCGACGACTTCGAGATAGATGAATTTTACCGTTTTGAAGGGCAAAGCAACCCATCAGATATGTCTATTGTATATGCCATCAGTTCACCAAAATATAACCTGAAGGGTATACTGATAAATGCATACGGCACTTATGCCAACGATAGTTCATCGGCCATACAGGCAAAGTTGCACCATGGCCAGGTAAGCGATAAACTACACGGCAGCGACAGGCCGGTTGAGTAGTTGCGAGTTTGCAGTTGCCGGTTGGCAGTTTGCGGTGGGCAGTTTGCAGTTAAAAAAAATGCAAACTGCCCACTTTTTTGTACCCACTGCAAACTGAGAACTGCCAACTTTTTTTGTGCAAACTGCCCACTGCCATCTATTTCTTCAAAGCAGCCAACAATTTCTTTCCCCTTACCTGTATAGCAGGGCCGCTGCTACGCATCAAAAACTCCATCTGGTTACCCAATTCTTCGGCTATCCAGTCGTACCGTTCGCTCAAGTTAAACAGGGCATCGGCAGCAAATATTTTTACCGCCGGTTTTACTTTAGGGTGTATTACCCAATCAAAAAATTGCTCTACCGTATCTTCCAGGTCAATTTCTTCTAAAACAGCTTTAACTGTATCGGGCGCATTCGGCGCGGTCATAAACATCATAATTCGCGCGTAGTGGCGTTTGCAACTTTCGTTATTCACCTCTTTTATGCGCGAGAGGAAATACTTAAGGTTAGCAGAATATCTTGTTATATCGCTCAGCATCACGCTATCCAGCAGCCACATAGCGCGGAAACCAAGGGTTTTATCGGCATGGAAGGTAAGATCTATCAAATCGTCAACGTTTAAAGCCTGCTCGTTTACAATAGCCGTAAGCTTGGCAATTTTGGTTTTGCCAAAGGTTTTGTAAAGTTCCTGTATGAGTTCGTCTTGACTGAGCATGAGGTTTTTGTCTGAACTCGAATTTCAAAGAATTAAATGAATTAGTCGAATTTATATGCAAGCTATCAGAATTCTGCCAATTCTAAAAATTCGTTTAATTCGAGTTCAGACAGATTCAAACATTACAACCTTCAAACATTACAACCTTTCGACATTACAACCTTTCAACATTACAACAACTTATTATACATTTGTCGGGTTAAATATTTGTTATTACATGGTTAAATTCAACCGGTTCACACTTGATAATGGCCTACGGGTTATTGTCCACGAAGATAGTACCACACCGATGGCGGTGCTCAACATCCTTTATGATGTAGGCGCACGCGACGAAAACCCCGAGCAAACCGGCTTTGCGCACTTGTTTGAGCACCTTATGTTCGGCGGATCGGTAAACATCCCCAACTATGATAGCCCTTTGCAGCGTGTAGGCGGCGAAAATAACGCCTTCACCAGCAA
>CBFGNE010000263.1:0-5879 GCA_965649995.1 uncultured Mucilaginibacter sp. | reverse complement strand
ATGGCAACAAAGATGTAGAACAGGCGCCATTGCCGTACTTGTACGCCAATTCAGATATCATCTCGCTTCACCTGCCCCTAAACCCCGGCACCAAGCACCTTATTAATAAAAACGCTTTGCAGCAAATGAAGGATGGTGTAATGCTTATAAACACCTCGCGCGGGGCGCTTATAAATACTACCGATGTGGTCAACGCACTACGAAGCGGTAAAATTGGCTATTTGGGGCTGGATGTTTATGAATTTGAGAAAGGGCTTTTCTTTGAAGACCATGAGCACGATGCAATAAAGGATAAATTACTTGAAGAATTAATGCAGTTTGATAATGTATTAATTACCCCGCATCAGGCATACCTAACCCGCGAAGCCTTACAGGGCATTGCAGACCAAACCATAAAAAACCTGGACCTGTGGCAACAGAACAAATGCGTTGGCAAAGCTTGCGCTTGCGCTAAAAGTTGCCAGGTTCCTGTTGCTTCAAATATTACCTAATTACACCATGATTGATAAAAGCCTTACCGCTAAGTATAATGTGGCCGCGCCACGCTATACCAGCTACCCCACCATGCCCTATTGGGACCAGAGCACCTTCAGTACGCTTAAATGGGAGCAATCGGTGAAAACTTCGTTTTACGAAACAAACGGCAAAGATGGCATAAGCCTGTACGTGCATTTGCCCTTTTGCGAAAGCCTTTGCACCTATTGCGGTTGTAATACACGCATTACAAAAAACCACAATGTAGAGGAACCCTATATCAACGCTGTTTTAAGCGAATGGAAAATGTACCGGAGTATAACCGGAGATATACCTACTATACGCGAACTGCATTTGGGCGGTGGTACGCCAACTTTTTTTAGCCCGGCCAACCTCCAGAAGCTAATATCCGGGTTGCTTGATTGGGTGAATATTCACCCGCAGGCCGAGTTTAGTTTCGAGGCCCATCCCGGTAATACTACCGGGGAGCATTTGCAAACATTGTTCGACCTGGGTTTTAGGCGCCTTAGCCTCGGTATACAGGATTTTGACCCGGCGGTACAGCTTATTATAAACCGGCATCAAACACTGGAGCAGGTGAGGAATGTAACCTACGCTGCACGCACAATAGGCTATACATCCGTTAATTACGACCTTATTTATGGGTTGCCATTACAAACTATGGACAGTTTGGTAAGAACAATGCACCTGGTAAGCGAACTGGTGCCCGATAGGATAGCATTTTACAGTTATGCCCACGTGCCCTGGATAAAACCCGGGCAGCGCAAATTTACCGAAGATGATTTGCCGGATGCGCCCACCAAAGCAAAGCTTTACGAAATTGGCCGCAGCCTGTTAAGAAATTATGGCTATGCCGAAATAGGTATGGACCATTTTGCTTTGCCTGCCGATAATTTAGTTACAGCCGGGCGGGATGGCACCCTACACCGTAACTTTATGGGCTACACCCATCAGCATACCCAATTGATGGTGGGCTTGGGGGTATCGGCTATAAGTGATAGCTGGTATGGATTTGCCCAGAATAAAAAGAAACTGGAAGATTATATTAATGATATTGAACTGGGTGAACTGCCGGTATTTAAAGGCCATATTTTAACCCATGAGGATCTGGTGATCCGCAAACATATCCTCAATATTATGTGTACCGGCCAAACCACCTGGAACCATCGCACCGAACCATGCGAAGCGTTATTGACAGGTATACAAAGACTGGAGCCATTGGAAGACGATGGGCTAATTGATGTAAACTCCTGGGGCTTAAAAGTTACCGAAAGAGGCAAAAGGTTTCTCCGGAATATTTGCATGGCACTGGATGCCAGGTTATACTGCGATAAGCCATCTACGCAAATATTTAGTATGGCTATTTAAAAGATAGGTATAACTACAAAGGCTGCCTGATGTTCGGGCAGCCTTTTGTTGTAATTTATTTTGCTTAAGCGTTTGCTATTTGTAACACCACTCTTCCGTTAATTTCGCCTTTTCGCATATCATCAAATACTTTATTAATATCCTCCAGTTTTGCGGTATGGATAGTTGCTTTTACCTTGCCTTCAACGGCAAAAGCGATGGCTTCCTGCATATCTTTACGTGTGCCAACTATCGAGCCGCGTATGGTGTAGCGGTTAAGTACGGTTTCAAATATCTTGAGGCCGAAACTGCCCTTAGGTAAGCCACAAAGTGCTATGGTGCCTTTACGCCTTAGCATGGCAACGCCTTGTTCAAATGCAATAGGCGATACCGCAGTTACCAGTACGCCATGCATGCCGCCTGTTTGGGTTTTTATAGCAGCCGGATCCCCGGCCTTAGCGTTAAAAATAATATCGGCGCCAAGCTGTTTGGCTAATGCCAGCTTATCATCGGCAATATCAATTGCCGCCACATGCATGCCCATTGCTTTGGCATATTGCACAGCAAGGTGGCCAAGCCCGCCAACGCCGGATATGGCTACCCATTCGCCGGGTTTTACTTCAGTTTCCTTAAGCCCTTTGTATACGGTTACGCCGGCACAAATTATAGGCGCCATTTCGGCAAAGTCTATCCCTTTCGGAAAATGCGCTACATACCTGGCATCAGCAACCACATATTCTGCAAAGCCGCCGTTTACACTGTAACCGCCGTTCTTTTGTTCTTCACATAGGGTTTCCCAGCCGGTTATACAAAACTCGCAGCACCCGCAGGCACTTGCCAACCAGGGCGCGCCAACAATATCGCCTATCGCTACATTTTTTACGCCTGCACCTAAAGCTACCACATACCCCACGGCCTCGTGCCCGGGTATCAGCGGAAGCTGCGGTTTCACCGGCCAGTCGCCGTTAGCGGCGTGGAGGTCGGTATGGCAAACGCCGCAGGTAATCACTTTCACCAATACCTGGTTATCGCCGGGTACCGGAACCTGCACCTCTTTAATAACAAGCGGCTGTCCAAATTCTTGAACAACCGCTGCTTTCATCATTTTTGGGATCATAGTTTAAATTATAAATGCTATTATCATTAACAGATGCATAACTACGCTCAGGGCCAAAAACCCAAGCATTACGCGAATGCCGGCGCCACCCATGCCTGCTATGATATTAGAAAAGAAAAGCCCCAATGTTATGGCTAAAACAGCAAGCGGTGCATTAAAATAAAAAAGCAGAACAGCCGGAATAGGCAGAAATAAAACGCCCTGGGCTATGAGTGATACCATAAACCATAGGGTGCGGTTAGGCGCTTGCCTATCCGCCCAGGCAGTGAGATTTGCCAATACACTATGGTTAATATTGTTTGTAAGCGTTACGTTGTTCCAATTAGCGGTGTTGTTTGTTAAAGTTGCCATGGTGTTAAATTTTATATGACAAAGGTGGGGTATTGAACACAGCCGTTGAATGACGGGAGATAGCTTAGAAAGTGACGCTGGTCACATTATAAAATTAACGGCAGATGGTAGTTCCTACCTGTTTTAACAGCGGGCTGAAATACGGAATGTTTAAACCGGACCCCCTCAGGATAAACCAAAAGCCCAGGCAAACCATTAGGTAAGGCATGGCCATATTGATACGGCGGCGAATGACCGGACTTAAAAAACCAAAGCTGAGCGTTGCAATAAACATCAGCGGGAAAGTACCCATGCCAAACCAAAACATAAATTGTGCGGCACCTAACGGCGAAGTGGTATTTAATGCCCCAAAAAGCGCCACATAAACAAAGCCACAGGGTAAAAATCCATTCAACATTCCCATTATCAGGTGGCCGGCTTTGTTTTTTACTGCGAGGTTCATTAGCCGGTAAAATAACGGGAAAGCAGCGGGTTTACCGGGGCCGGCATTAAACTTAATAAGCCTGGTAACACCTAAGGCAACAATGAATATACCGCTGACAATGCTTACTGTTTGCTGTAAACCGGCTAACCAAAACAGCTTACCCAGGTAGCCCAGCAATAACCCCATGCACGAATAGGTGATTACCCGCCCTAAATTATACAGGGCTTTGTCAGCAACTAAACTCCACCAGTATTGCCTTGATGATGGGATACTAAATGCAAGCGGACCGCACATGCCTACGCAATGCACGCTGCCAAACAAGCCTATTAAAAAAGCTACCTGGTTATTTCCCATTGATAAATAGTTGCTGCCGGTATAAATAATTTTTGGCTCCGCTTCTCCACTCTATGGTAATAGCCCACTTGCCCGCAGGCAACTTGCTTGCAGGTATTGTTGTATTGGCACCCGTGCCTGTATTGATATTAAAAGCTACATCTTTACTTTTGCCTAAAGGGTTGGCAAATTTTATTACACCTATGGCGGGTTGTTTAAATTCGATGGAGATGGCACCGGCAACCTGAGTTATCAATGGCTGTGCTTTATCCAACACTGCTTGCCGCTCGCGGGCATAATCATGGTCAAAGTTTAAGCCTTTTTCATAATACTGATGGTCATAATCGTCATCCGGCAGGTTGAACATATAAACGCTCATGCTGATGATAAAAGCCATAAATAAACTCATTCCCAATACTATTCCTTTCCCCCAATTCATATTCTTAATTGTTTATCGTCGGCCCTAAAAAAGATGTGTCTTCGGTCTCCAGCACTTTGCCGCCGCTTATCAGTTGTAATGCTATAGTTGTTTTTGGCGTGTAAATAACCTTTGCAGGCACCATTACAAAAAACACCACTTTTACCGAAGTACCCCTTTCAATAGCACCGGGCGCTTGTATGTATTTTATTTTTATACCCGGGTCTGTAGCTTTTATTAAGATCACTTTCTTCTCGTTTGATTTATTGATGATCTCGGCATTGTAAATATTGCTGATGTAACCACCCGGCTGTTCCTGGTATATCAACCCGCCGCTTCGCATCACCGTCATATCCACATCGTTACGGCTAAATATAAAGTAGCTCAATATCGAGAGGAGCAGGAACATGATAGCACTATAACCGGCCATCCTTAAAGTGAAGGTTGGCTTTTGGTTTTTAGCGATCATGTTTTCCGAATAAAAGCCGATGAGGTTTAACGGCTTGTTTATCTTATCCATCACATGGTTACAGGCATCTATACAGGCGGTACAATTGATGCATTCTAACTGCGTACCGTTCCTGATATCGATACCGGTGGGGCATACTGCAACACAAAGATCGCAGTCTACGCAATCGCCTTTATCCGCTTGCTCCTCATTTTTTCTTAATATACCGCGTGGCTCCCCTCTTACATCATTATAAGCCACTACAACAGTATCCTTATCAATCAGTACCCCCTGTAGCCGGCCATAGGGGCAAATTACAGTGCAAACCAATTCCCGTACCTGGCTGTAAACCAGGTAAAAAGCAGCGGTGAATATCCAGATGCTGATAAAGCCAACCACATGCGCCGATACAGGTTCGGTTATGATTTTAATGAGGTTGTCGCTGCCGGTAATATAGGCAAGAAAGGTATTGGCGATAAGGAAGGAGATCAGGATGAAGATAATGTGCTTGGAGACCTTCTTTATAATCTTCTCTTGAGTCCACTCGCCGGCATCAAGTTTTCGGCGCTTGTTGGCATCACCCTCTATCCATATCTCCACCTTACGGAAAACCATTTCCATAAAAATAGTTTGCGGGCATATCCACCCGCAAAACACCCGCCCGAAGGCGATGGTGAAAAGTATCACAAAAACCACAAATACCAGTGTTGCTATCACAAACAGGAAAATGTCTTCGGGCCAAAATACCTGCCCCAATATCACAAATTTCCGTTCGATAACATTCAGCAGCAGAAATGGCTGGCCGCCGATTCTTAAAAACGGCCCCCCAAAAAAGAACAGGAGGTAAACATAGCTAACAGCAGACCGCCATTGGTACAATTTACCCTTTCGTAAAGCAGGGTACAGCCACCGCCTCTTCCCTTCATCAATCAACGCTGCAGTTGCT
>CBFGNE010000262.1:0-5886 GCA_965649995.1 uncultured Mucilaginibacter sp. | reverse complement strand
TAAGTTAATTTTGGGTTGGAAAGCCTTGCGCGGATGCGGCTTAGGCTCTGCGGTTGGATGCCCAGGTACGAGGCGATCAAATGCTGTGGCAGGCGTTCGAATATCTTTGGTTGGTTTGTTAATAGTTCGATATACCTGTCTTCGGCCGACTGTACCATCAGGTTACGCTTGCTCTTGGCGGATGCTATAAACAGGCGTTCGGCAATAATGCGGCCAAATTTTTCGAAGCGCTGGCTATGCGTGTACAGCGCCTGCATATCAACATAGCTCAGGGTAAACAGTTCGCAATCTTCCAAAGCCTCAATAAAACTATCCGATGGGCTTTGCAATAAAAAGCTCTCGTAATCGCCGATCCATTGCCCTTCAAAGGCAAACCCCATCGTATGATCGCCTTTTTCGCTGCGGGAGAAATACCGCAAGCCGCCTTTGTAAACAATAACCATGCTCTTGCAAACCTGGCCTTCCTTTAAGTAAAAAGCATACTTTTTTAGGCTAAGGGGCTTAAGCCTTTGCATAAACAAAAAAAGCTCCTCATCGGTAAAATCAACAACCGAGCTTAAAGATTGGGTGATAATTTCGTACATGCGTTGTGCCGGGTGAAACAATGAAAGTATTATAGCCAAATATAGGTAATAAACTATTGCATGTCAGATTTTGGAGAGTTAGGCGGTCTCCCGCGTACAAACAGGTCGTGTACAAAGTAATAATATATTCAAAGCGTTTATAGGCCGCTATTTAAAAGCCGCCAAAACAGAATTTTAAACTTATTGCGGCGCGGAGAGGTTTGCTGTTGCTGGCCAAGTATTGTGTTACTACGGCCTTTTACCGCAATGCCAAAATGATTATCGTAGTACGATCCGATCCGTTCGAATTTACCAAGGCTTACCATTTTCTCGTTTATCATAATACCGTCCCAATGATCTTCAAAAATAACAACAGGTAAAGGGTAATATTCTTTAGTCGACTTGATAAAGCAGGAGAAGAAATAAGGGTTTAGGTCACCAAATTCCATCCCAAAAACTAAGGGGACTTCTATTATCTGCCCTGTTTTGGCGTTTTTAAAACCGCAATGATAGCCGTGTATAAAATAGATCCACTCACCAACTTTGCCGATTTGTTTTTTTTGTCCCACAAAAGACAATAAAGGGCAATCCTGGTTTATTGTAAGTTTTAGCTTATCTGCTAATTTAAAGATTAAATTTTCGCCCAGTGCCCGGTAATCCTTAGCGCATTGTTCAAAAAACAATTGGTTTAGTTCAATTTCTTCTGCGGTTATTAGCTTGCAGATATTAATTTCCGGTTGGATGCGATGGACGCTTACAAGGAAACCAGTGAGTTGATTCTTAAGTTTAACACCTACCTCCTCACGTTGTTCCTCTAATGAGGAAGCAAAACGGAGGGAGAGTATTACTCCCCTTGATGTTTTTATGATTTCGTCAACAGAGGGTATATCCTCAATTGAATAAATGTTTATTATTTGGGTTACTCGTGGCAATATCGATTTTTAAAAGAGGTAAACGTAAAAAAACGGAATCAGCAAATCATGTAAACTATATTTAATCTCCCGTTAAATGGCGTAGGTATGCTGCAGGGTTATTCAGGAACGATTTGGTAAGGTAAAAGTGTTCGGTATCTTCATAAGTGGTTTCGTGCACGCCATCTTCATCAAACTGGTAAATGGTAGCGCCAGGATAACAAATAAGCATGGGCGCGTGGGTGGCGATGAGGAATTGCGCCCTGCCGCTGCGGTCGAGTTCGGCTATAACCGACATAAATGCCAGTACCCTTGCCGGCGATAATGCAGCTTCCGGCTCATCAAGGATATAAATGCCCGACTCGAACTGGTTGTTAAATAGCGCGAGGAACGACTCGCCGTGCGATTGCTCATGCAGTGACCGCCCGCCATAGGCATTTAAAATGCGTCTATCATCCTGCGCCAATTCATCAATGTACGAGGCAAAATTGAAAAAGCTCTCCGCCCGCATAAAAAAGCCTTCGGTTACTCTCTTCGGTGTCCACCCAAGTTGCAGGGGCCGCGCCAGTGGCGACTCATAACCCTCAAACCTGTGCCCGGTATTAAAATTATGGTTTCGGTTACCGCCGCGCAGGCTAAATCCACATTGCTCGGCAATCCCTTCCAGCAAGGTTGATTTCCCTGAACCGTTCTCGCCAACGAAGAACGTCACATTACTTTTCAGCTGTAATTGCAGCCCTTTATTTAAGCTTGGGATGTGCTGCGGGTAGCTGCCATCCTGTAGTTGGGGGAGTGAAATGCGGGAGAGAAAGGGCATGTAAGGCTATGGTGTTAAAATGAAATATGTTGATGTGCTTAATTTTTGTCTTTTAAGTCAAAGTAGCATTGATTGCAAACCACTTTAATATCGGCAAAAGCCATAGCAGCATCAGTCCATTCGCCCTCGCTGAGCCTTATCTTTTCACATTCATCGCACCAAGCCTGGTGCTCATCACTTGGGTCAATATCCGGGTCAGAATCGAAAGCCTCATTAAACCCAATGGAATTATTTCCGATTAAATGCTGGCAGACAAATGCTAACCGGTCTGAAATGTGCGTACCGCAATCGACGTACTGATCTTTCAAATCATCGTATTCTTCTTGTGTTAATTCGTTGGTGAAAATGAAATAAATAAATAGATATTCATGAGGGACGCGATAAGCACCAATGGCATTTAATAGATTTGCAGCAATAGCGGTCATTTCCCACCCTGTGTAATCATCTCCGTCAACTAAACCTTCAGTGAGCTGCTCAAAATTATTTTTTTGTCCGAAAGCTTTTACTTTCTCTAAAGCACGACTAACATGTTTTGGAGTGGTATGGTTATCCCACCCCCAATTCCATGTATTAGTTATGGAAGAAAATGAGCCTACATCAACATATTTAAAATATAGATTTCTGCCATCAACTGATTTAAAGTGAAACGCCCCAATGCCGTGATCATAAAACCATTCTTCATAGCTGTCAATATCGTACACCTTCATAAATTCGGGTTGCAGCGACATGAGGTTTGCCACGCATCGACTTTTAAACTCTTCGAAAATAGGTTTTACTGGCAGCATGTCCGGGAGTAATTTTAAACAAACTTAATAGAAGAACACCTTATTTCTATATAAAACAAGCCGATAATTTTGTTCGCCCCCGTTTTAGCCCAACCTCTCTATCTTACTAAATAGCATGAAATTTGTTAAGCTTCGCCCCGTTGCTTTCTTATTAGCTCCAAGGCCTGTACGTCAATCTGGTCTTTAAGCCGGTTTACCGTTTTTTTGTTTTCTATAAGCTGATTGATATGTAAAAAAGGGACCCTGGCATCCTCAAAATCGGCAACTGAGGCCATTTCCAAACATTCGTCAAACGAATATCCCTCAAGGCCTTTCATGCCAACCATAATGTCAACAGTAAAATTATTATCGAGTTGGAAATCTGTCCAACCGGGAACAAACTGCATGGTTTCTATCATGGGGTAATCGCCCATCCCGCATTTTGCAAATGCCTTCCGCAAGGCTTGCCGGTTCTCCAACGTGTCATCTATCCAAATATCTATGTCGCCGGTAAAACGCGCAAAACCGTGAAAATTCATGGCGTAGCCGCCAACCAAAATGTACTTTACATTAAAGTATTGAAGTGCTTTCCAGAGATCTAAAATATGCTCGTCAAAAATATCCACCGATTATTTTTTTATGAATGGCTTATGTGTAATTACCGCCTTATTCATGGTGAGGTGTGCTTTGTATAAACTGGTGGCAAGCAAAAAGCGTTCTTTGTAGGTACGGGATAGCCCTTCCTTTATCTGCCTTATTTCCGCTTCGGTAAGTGAGGTTCTTTTTTCGTCATCCATGGCGTACGCAATTAAGCTTGTATCAAATTTAAACAAAAGGGGAGGGATTAACAAAAGAAGCCGGCGCTGTTTTCACAAGCCGGCTTCATCTGTATAAATTTATAGCTATTCGCCCCGCTTCAACCCAAATTTCTCAATCTTGCTGTACAAATGGCTTCGCTGGATATCAATATCATCGGCAGTTTTTGATACGTTCCAGTTGTTTTTTTCGAGCTTGAACTTGATGTATTCGCGTTCGGCAAAATCCTTATACTCCTGGAAGTTGGTAAACTGGTCGAAATCTGTTTGTGGTGCAGGTGCTGCGGCCGCTGTTGCAGCAACGGGTGCGCTTGGGTTGGCAAATGCTTTTACGTCGCCATCGGTAATAGTTTTATCGCTCAGGATGATCAGGCGCTCTACCATGTTCCGCAACTCGCGGATGTTACCCGTCCACGGTAAGGCTTTAAGGGCATCCAATGCAGCATCAGAGATCTTTTTGGTTGGCATGCCATACTCGCTGCATATCTCGTCTAAAAACGCCTGGGTAAGCAGGCCTATATCGTCGCGCCGCTCGGTAAGCGGTGGTACGTGTATCAAAATAACGCTGAGGCGGTGGTACAAGTCCATCCGGAAGTTACCGGCTTCAATTTCTTTTAACAAATCTTTATTGGTTGCCGCCACTACGCGCACATCCACATCTATCTCCTTCTCGCCACCTACGCGGGTAATTTTGCTTTCCTGCAGGGCGCGCAGCACTTTTGCCTGTGCGCTCTGGCTCATATCGCCTATCTCATCTAAAAACAGCGTGCCGCCGTTTGCAGATTCGAACTTGCCTATACGTTGTTTAATGGCCGAAGTAAAGGAACCTTTTTCGTGGCCAAATAATTCGCTCTCTATCAGTTCTGACGGGATGGCCGCGCAGTTCACCTCTATGATAGGCCCGTTGCTGCGGTTAGATTTTTCGTGCAGCCAGCGGGCAACCAGCTCTTTACCGCTACCATTTGCACCGGTAACCAGTACGCGGGCATCGGTTGGGCCAACACGCTCTATGGTTTCTTTTATTTTTAAGATGGCCTGCGATTCGCCTAAAATAGGGCGTACTTTGGATACCTTGCGTTTTAATACTTTGGCCTCAACAACCAAACTTCCACGGTCGAGCGCGTTGCGTACGGTGATGAGCAGTCGGTTAAGGTCCGGCGGTTTGGAGATAAAATCGAACGCGCCTTTTTTACTGGCCTCAATAGCGGTTTCTACCGTACCGTGGCCGGATATCATGATAAAAGGCAGGTCGGGTTTTAAGTTCAAACCTTCGGTAAGCACTTCCATGCCATCCATGCGGTTCATTTTTATATCGCACAGTACCAGGTCATAATCGTTTTTGCGGATAAGTTCGAGCCCGTCTACACCGTTGTCTATATCTTCAACAACGTAGTCTTCATATTCTAAGATCTCGCGCAGCGTGTTGCGGATAGACCGCTCATCATCAATTATTAAAATTTTTGCCATGTGTTGTTAAAACGAAAAACAGGTGTATATGTTTGCGGCTAAGATAGAAATTGTATAGAAAAATACACATATTAGATTTGAGGTTTTGATTTTAGATTTAAGATGTGAGACATGAGATTTGAGATGGCCTTAAACTAAATTATAAGACGGCTAAGCAAGTAGACTAATAAACTAATGAACAAGTGAACCAATAAACAAAAAAAACCCGCCCCGAAGGGCAGGTTTTTATACAGCTGCAAACCTGTAAGCCGGGTTCTGTGTTCCCCCGTGAGGGAATTTCTATCATTAATCTGGCCCTGCCGTTGCCGGCAGGTTCAATCAACCTACCCATTCTGACGTCCCCGTAGGGAGGCGGGAGCGAGCAGCTCCGCTTTCAGAACCTATTTGGTTTTTCAACTCCTGAGGTTTACCGCGATTCCGGTCGCCCGGAAAAGCCGTGAGCTCTTACCTCACGTTTTCACCCTTACCCCAGCCGAAACCGGGGCGGTATATTCTCTGTGGCACTTGCTGTCGCCCGCTGCGGGCGCCTTCCCGTTAGGAAGCAGGATG
>CBFGNE010000261.1:0-5887 GCA_965649995.1 uncultured Mucilaginibacter sp. | reverse complement strand
GCTTTCGCTTCGCCTGCACCATTTTGGGCATACTCTTTAGCATTGCCAACAGCGTCCTGGGCCGTACCGCGTGCGCTGTCAACCACTTTGCCGGCATCGCCAACAAGGTCGGCATATTTCGATTTTACCGAATCTACCGCACTGCTGCTATACTCTTTAACGCTATCGGCAGTAGTTTGTGCCTTTGTTTTTGCTTTTTCCACAAGGTCGTTTACGTAATCAGCAATATCGCCTCTCAACTCTTCGCCTTTTTCGGGAGCTAATAATAAGCCCAAAGCGGCACCCGCCGCAGCACCCACTAAAAGTGCTGCTATAATTTTTGCTTGATCTTTCATATATTTTTACTTTTTAGTAGATGATTTGTACATAGTTAACAAAGCCCGTGCCGTAGTGTTTAAAATATTATTAAAAAAATTCGCATCCATTTTTATTGCACCAATAGCTTAAGGCGCAGCCCAATTAAAAACACGATAGGGCCATAAACCCGCTGTTTATTGCCATGCATAATACGGGGCGTGCTTTTTGCACAAGAGTGCAGGCGGTAAAGCCGCTAAATAAATATGGAAACAGTACTGCAATCGATACACTTCCGCAAGATGTTTTACCTGCTAAGCATCCTGCTCGTTGTTTTACTATTTGCTATAAAATACACCCTTTTACCGGTAATTGACCGCCGCGAATCGGGCATGAAGAAGATTTTGCGGTATATACTGGATACACTGATAGCTTTGTTGATAGCTTTGATGGTTTTAGGCGGCGTAGTGTTTTGGATGAGCGGAAATGAGTAGTTTGAATCAGAATTTTTCGCGGTTGTCCATTTTAGGTGCTTGAGAGTGCTTCGCTATTTACAGAATTAATGAATTTACCGAATATAACTACTAAATAGAGTTCATGCATCGGTGCCTATTTTGCATTCTGTTAATGCTAAAATTCTGAAAATTCTGATTCAGGCCACAAAAAAAACGCCCCGAAACTCGGGGCGTTTTTTGTACGCTTGATGATTAATATATAATTAAACAACTTTTACATTTACTGCGTTTAAGCCTTTTCTGCCGTTCTCTACTTCGAACTCAACTTTATCGTTTTCACGGATTTCGTCGATTAGGCCTGTTGAATGAACAAATACGTCAGCACCGCCACCGTTAGGTGTGATAAAGCCAAAACCTTTTGTCTCATTGAAAAATTTTACTGTTCCTTCTTTTTGCATTATTTTATTTATTAAAGTGCAAATGTAGGGATAATAATCGGGATTAATACAAAAACTACTTTTTATGCTCCTTGCCGGCCTTTGGCATCAGGCCACAATTGATAAATGGCGGCCGTGCAGCGTGTCTTCCGAATCTTTTACAATACCGCGGATCTTCTCATCGAGCTCGTTCACGGTTAGCTCCATCATCTCAAAATAGTTGAAGTAGATGTTCTCCATCTTCATCAGGTCCATAATGCCCAGCAGCGACGCTACGGGGCGCCGCAGCTCGTGCGATTGCATCATGGCAATACGCTGTAAGGCTTCATTCTGCACGTTTATATATGCCTCCTGGCGTTTGCGATGGGTGATATCGGTAGAATTGAGCGATACGCCAATCACTTCTCCTCCATGGTCGCGCACGGGGATAAAGGTGGTAACTTTCCAGCATTCCAGCTGCGTGCCCGGCATCAGTAGCCACTCTCGCCTGATAGAACGGCCTGATAGCGCAATGTTAAAATATTTTTTAAACTGGAGCAACAGGGCGGGGTCTGTATACTTTAGAATCGAATCGCCGTTTACCAATCTGTGCTGATAATGGCTCCGCGTAAATATAGCCGCCGACTTATTAAAGGCCAGCACTTCAAAATTACGGCCCACCAATATATGTGTGTCGTTCGAGCTATCAAATATAGCCTTCAGTTTCAGTTCCGAATCTTTGCGTGCTTTTGTATTTAACAGATCTTTTTTATGTTGCTCTTCTAAAACACGCACACTCCAGTTAAACTCCATTAAATTTACTATCTGTTTGGCAAGCGTAAGCATCGCTTTTTGTTGCTGACCATTTAGGCCGCGCGGCTTCATGTCAATTACGCAAAGGCTACCTATGGCAAAGCCGTCTTCGGTAATTAACGGGGCGCCTGCATAAAAACGCACATGAGGTTCTCCCGTTGCCAGGGGGTTGGTATTATGGTTTTCATCTGCTAAAATATCGGGAATGATAACCAGGTCGTTTTGCTTTATGGTGTTATTGCAAAAAGAAACACCACGGGGCGTACAAACCACATCTGTGCCCTTAGCTGCTTTAAACCACTGGGTGTCGGCATCAAGCAAAGTAACAAGGGCAACCGGTGCCTGGCAAATTTCGGCCACCAGGTCTACCAATTCGTTCATATCTTTTGTAATACCGGCATCAAGATTTTTAAACCTGTCTACAGCCTTAAGGCGTTGATGCTCGGTATAATTCAGTATCAAATTATTTGGGGTATTGGTTGTTTTCAATATGATAAGCTTTTGTACGAAAAATAAGGCCCGGTTGTTGTATGATCAACAATTAATATGATACTATTAACAAGGTTGACTTAGTGATGCAAGCAACAAAATTATGAACGCGATAGACTACAAATATTTAATTTAAGATATCAAAAAAAGCCCCTGCTTCCGCTAAGGGCTTTGCTAAAACAATTAATCGCACTGTACAACCACAAACACTATCCTTAACCTTTTAGCAACATTTTATCGGCCCAATCGCAAACTGATATTTAATTGATATACGGTTTAACTTTTACTGTGGATTGTACAGCTATTAATTATTTTTGCGGCAGATGAAAGCATTTATTTTCGACCTTAACGGCACCATGATAAACGATATGCCCTACCACGCCAAAGCGTGGACGCGGGTAGCCAACCAGGAACTGGGAGGCAATTTTACCGATGAACAGATAAAAAGCAATATGTACGGCAAAAATGCCGAAGTATTGGTGCGGCTTTTTGGCGCAGGGCGGTTTACTGATGAGGAGATGGACAGATTATCGGAAGGCAAAGAAGAACAGTACCGCCGCGAATATAAAGATGAACTGGAGCTATTACCCGGGCTTGCCGATTTTTTAGAACGCGCCCACCAGGCTGGCATCCCCATGGCCATTGGCTCGGCCGCTATCCCATCAAATATTGATTTTGTGCTGGATAACCTCAACATACGCCATTATTTTAAGGCGATAGTGAGCGCGCACGACGTGACCCACAGCAAACCCGACCCGGAATCGTTTATTAAACCGGCAACTTTGCTGGGCGTAAAACCGGAGGACTGTATTGTATTTGAGGATGTGCCCAAAGGTGCCGAAGCAGCACATAATGCAGGTATGAAGGCGGTTATTTTAACAACTACCCACCCTATCGAAGACTTTAACGACCGAAACAACGTTATACATTTTGCCAGCGATTTTAACGATGGCTTTATTAAGCGATTGATTTAAGTTTAAACTTGCCTCTTTTGAAAAGAAATTTACACACCGTCATTATCGCCGTAATTTTAGTAGGCACTTTGTCGTCATGCACGCGGCGTTATTACGCGCCAGGGTTGTTTCAAAACGATGTACAGCTGATGATGAAACCGCATTCGCAGGATTCAGCCAAAAGCAAAGTGTATATAAATGGCGCCCTGCTTACGCAAAGCGGCGCATCCGGCCAGGGTAATTCTACCAGCGGCTTGCTCAATGTTTACCGTTCGCACACGCTGCAAAACTTCAACTTAAGTTATGGCGCTTTAGCATATACCGGTAATTACACCCGCGATATTAATACCGGCGGCAGCAATAATACCCCTGCCGAACATATCAGCAAAAGCTTTTCGGGCTATGGTTTCAACGGTTCGGCTTCGGTTTATTTTAGCAGCGGCAAAGTGGATTTCAGGGTGTTAGGTGCCGATGTGGTGTACACCCACGAGGGTGGCGATTACCTTGCTTTCCGCAAATCGGTTTATGGGCATGCGGATGTTTTCAGTTCGCCACGGGCGGAGATGTTTACTTACGGCATTTTTACCGAATATGTTTTCCACCTGCAGCCGCAACTAAATTTTGGCTTTAAATTCTTTTTTAACAAAGTAACCGGCCAGGTAAACCGCGACCTGCAGGATTATGGCAACGGCTTCAACACCTTCGGCAGCTCGGTATTTGCCGAATTTAACCGCATAAACGTGCACGGCACCTTCTCCTTCAACTCCAATAACGGCGCTGTAGGTGCTGGTTCGCAGCTGGGTGTGGGCTATAGCTTTTAAGAAGAATACACCGACTGCACCATATCGCGCAGGTTATAATGCGATGCCATTACCTCGCCATAAGCACCTGCGGTACGTACCGCTATCAGGTCGCCACGATGAGATTCGGGCAAGTCAACATCTTTCCTAAAGCAATCCGTGCTTTCGCAAATGGGGCCTACAACGTCGTACTTATAGATTTGAGATGTGAGATTTGAGATATGAGATGAAGAGTCATTTGCTGACTGCCCACCGTCAACTGCTAACTGTTGACTGATATTCTCGATTACGTGGTACGCCTGGTATAGCATGGGGCGGATCAACTCCGTCATACCGGCATCAAGGATGAGGAAATTCTTCTTCTGCCCTATTTTTACGTATAGCACGCGCGATATAAGCGATGCTGATTGCGCTACCAGCGCCCGGCCCAATTCAAAATGCACTTCCTGCCCGGGTTTTACGTTCAGGAATTTTTTGAATACTTTAAAATAGCTTTCAAAATCGGGGATGGTGTTGCCATCCGGGTTGTGGTAATCCACACCCAAACCACCACCTGTGTTTAATATTTTTATAGCGAAGCCGTGGTTCTCAAACCAATCTTGCATTTCGTTAATGCGGGTACAAAGGTTTTTGTACACCTCCATATCCGTTATTTGCGAGCCGATGTGGAAGTGGATACCCAGGAACTTCAGGTTGGTGCATTTACGCAGCATCTCCACCACATCATTCAGTTGCCAGGTGTTGATACCAAATTTATTCTCATCAAGCCCTGTGGTGATAAAATGGTGCGTATGCGCATCAACATTGGGGTTAATACGGACAGCGATTCCGGCGGTTTTGTTTTTTGCTTTCGCCAGTCCGTTGATGATCTCCAGCTCCTGTATCGATTCTACATTGAAGCAAAAAATATCCGCGTCCAGCGCCAGGTTTATTTCTTTATCAGATTTACCAACGCCCGCAAAAACCACTTTGCTTTTATCAAAACCATGCTCAATGGCAGCTTTAACTTCGTTGCCGCTTACGCAGTCGGCACCAAAACCGTAGGATTGCACTGCAGCCACCACCTTGGTATTAAAGTTGGCCTTCATGGCATAATGCACGTGGAAACCGTATTGCGACGAAGCGTCGCGGCAGGCATCAAGCGTTTGCCGCAACACATCCATGTTGTAGTAATAAAACGGGGTTTCAATCCCCTTAAAGCGTTCTATGGTATCTTGTTTGAACATAAGCTCTATCAGCCCCCTCTAAATCTCCCCCGGAAGGGGAGACTTTAAAATCTTAAAGCCCTCCCTTCCGGGGAGGGTTTGGGTGGGGCTGTTCGCTGCCCCTAAAACAGCCTGTTATGCAAACTTCTCAGCGCCTCTACTTTATCCTCTGTTTTTACCAGCAGGCTCATGTTATGGTCGCTGCCGCCGTAGGATATCATCCTTACCGGTATGTGTTTAATAGCTTCCAGCACACGTGCAGCATAACCATGCTTCTCGGCGCCAAAATCGCCTACCACGCAAACAATGGTATGGTTCACATCAATATCAACCGTGCCATACGCGCCAAGCTCTTTGGTTATTTCGCCCAGGTAAGTAGTATCGTCAATAGTTACCGAAACCGCTACTTCCGATGTGGTGATCATATCTATACTGGTGCGGTAACGCTCAAACACCTCAAAT
>CBFGNE010000260.1:0-5890 GCA_965649995.1 uncultured Mucilaginibacter sp. | reverse complement strand
CAAACAACACCGGGAAGGTTGGGACCCAGCCGCTTTGCCTGTACATGTCAACATAGGAATTCAGCATGTCCGATTCCATCGCCGGGTTCAGTATCGTGCGCAGGGGGTGCAGTGCCAGGTAGGTATCCCAAACCCAATCGTCTACAAAAAACGGGCGGTTGCTGTCGTGTACTTTCTTGTCGTAACCGCTGTAATAATGCCCGCCTTCATTAATATCTACCATGCGCTCGTTGCTGCGGTAAAGCGCGGTGTAAAACGACCGGCGCTGCGCTTCGGTGCCCCCTTCTACCTGTATCTGGCCCACTACTTTTGCCCAGGCTGCCTTGCCGCTTTGCATTAAGGCATTAAAATCAACATTAGTAAACTCGTCCTTAAAGTTTTGCCTGGCCTGCTGCGGGCTTACGTATGATATGGCATATTTAAACTCAATTACATCCGGCGAAGCCGAAGAAAAAGTGATAAACGATTTTAGCCCCTTGCCCTGTGCCGACGTTTTTTTTGATAAGGCCCGGTTCTGCACGTTGCCTGCGGTGCCTTTTGCGTTGAATTGGCCATACATGTACACCTTTATATCGCCATGGTAGGTTTCCATGCCGCTAACCTCATTATCACCGATAAATACCCATGCCGAGCCGCCATCGTTATACACATCAAACAACACGCTTTTATCATTGCTTTTTGCCGGGAACGAAAACTTAAATATCCCCACTTTTTTGCCCGGCGTAAATTCAACGGTAATGTTTTTATCTATTAAATAGGTGGAGTAGTACCAGGGGTGTATTACCTCAAGGTCATGGTCGAATGGCATTTTTTGGTCCCAGGCAGCGGTAGTTAGCGGCCCGTTATAAGGTTTTATGGCAAACACTTCGCCCAGGCGGTGCGATACCATATTAAGGGGGAAACTGCTGATCTGATCGTCAATATAATCTGCCCGTTTGGGATACATGCGTATCATTTGGTTGGGCTGGTGCATGGTAGGCCGGGTAGGCTCTAAAAGCTGCCCAACGCTGCCAATACGCGGATCGATGTAGTTTAACGTAGCGTCATCGCTTGTTTGCGCAACGGCAAGCCCCGCCGTAGAAATACTAAATATGGCACATAATGATACCGCCCTTAATAACCGGGAAAAATTGATAAGCATTTGATATTTGTTATAATTTGGTTTATAACATCAAATTTGCCGGAAAGGCTTAATGAATTATTAATATTTGATTAATTGCGGCAGAAATTGCCTCCTCATCTTATAATGTGGCATAATTACACTGTTTAACTACACTATTTGTTGCCCACACCCGGCAATGAGGCATATTTAACTAAGGCCGGGAAACGGTTTGGCTTCCCCCAAAAAACGCCTAAATCAGTATCGGGCAATTACATTTTCCAATACTTTATCAGGGTACTTTTGCTTTATTGCAATGGTGGGCTTTCCGGCTTTAGGGATTTGGTCCGGCTTTTCATATGCTCTGTTTGCCAGCCAATTCACCCGTTAATTTTTCTATTTAAAATTTCCGCGGCCTGGCGCCTGCATTATAAAATATATGCCGGTAAAGTACTTATATTTGAATGCAATGAAGTTTTTAGCCGTTTTATTATTGTGCTGTATCGTTTTCCTTTCCGCGTTTTCGGGGATAGATAAGCCCGCACAATTAAAGGCCAATAAAACCTGTTGCAAGCGTATGCCCGGCAAAATGGGTTGCCACAATAAGAAAGCAAAAAAAGACAACGGTTGTACCAAACCCGGCTGCGCAGCAATGCTTAGTTGCAGCATCTGTGGTTTTTTTACAGAACAGCCATTAACCTTGCAGCCCGGCTATTTGCCGTTTAGCCCGAAGACAGTTGCCCTGTATAAGATAGGTAAGCTATCTGCTTACCATAAGGCGGACTGGAAACCACCTAAAGCTTGTTAGATAATACCCGAACAACCTAAATTATAGTATCGTTTATTATTTAACATTCAATTAAAAACACATGAAAAAGATAACATTAAGCGTATTGGCGATGATGATCGCTGTTTCGGCCGTTATAGCTGCCGACAGGGTACCCGCTAAAAAGGCAACTACAAAGGCCGCAACACATAAGTCTCTTAAAAAAGATAAATGCGTTAAAGGCTCGGCCGAATGTGCCAAAAAAAGCTGCTAATACTTTAGCCTAAACAAGGGGGCTTCCTGCCATTAGGCAGGAAGGCTTTTTTATTAACGCCCCTTTGCTTCAGCGGATTTAAAGCTGTGCATTGTAACATGCTATCGGCAGAAAACTGTGGTGGTGTGGCAGCTCTATTCGAGAATTGACTGAAAGCCGCGTTCAAAATCTTCTCCGTAGATGGCTTTGTACTCTTTGTTAAAATTCTCGAAAGCGTTTTTAGCCAGTGAGTGTTTGCCCAGATGCACCAGCGCTTTGCACTTAAATATCATAGCCTCCTCGTTCACCGGGTCGAAGTAGAAGATATCGTTGGCCAGCTTTATTAAAAATTCGGGGTCATCGGCAATTTGGATGCCGTTGGCGTATTGGATGTACGAATCGATGATCTCGTTACTCACCTCCGATTTAAAAGCATCCAGCCATTCGTACTCTATATTTGATAGAAAGTTGCCCCGCTGCGTAATGTGCGTTAGCTGTAGTATCTTTTGCTTATTCAGCTTGTTTTTGTTTGATACGATGTTGAGGTAGTTATGGTAATCAACCGAGATAGCGTTGTAATCTATCTCTATCTTCCAATAGCCGGAATCTTTTGATAGGTGGCAGTTCCCCATTTGCTCCAGCAGCGATTTTAGCTTGGCGATGTTTACCGAGCGGTTGTTGCGCGCGCTTTTTTCCGATTTATCAAACCACAAAATCTCGTTCAGCTTTTCGGAGCTAACACCCCTATCCAGTTTTATGGAGTACAACACGATCACTAAAAACAACTCTTTTAATAACGGCGTAAAATACTTAGTTATCTCGTTGCCATCCGGAGTGAACAATTGCAGGCCGCCAAATAAAAATATGGCGTTTTTGTTATTTGCGTTGCGGGAGTGGTCGCCTTCCGGTTCGGCAGTAAGCGGCCCGGCTTGGGCTGCGGGCACAAGCACGGTTTCCTCTACCGGTTTTAACACATCAAGCGGTAACACGGCGC
Organism: uncultured Mucilaginibacter sp.; assembly: GCA_965649995.1. Taxonomy (GTDB): domain Bacteria; phylum Bacteroidota; class Bacteroidia; order Sphingobacteriales; family Sphingobacteriaceae; genus Mucilaginibacter. The sequence continues at coordinate 2,778 of CBFGNE010000260.1, read as the reverse complement.
GCTTTTTACGGAGATAAACAATGCCGCCCAAAATAATAAGCGCGGCTGCCGCAGCCCCCCAAACCCAATACCCCGTGTGTTTTATTTCGGCAAGGCCAGCCTGCAATGGCTCGGGAGGGCTCAAAAGCGAGTATATTTTGATACGGGTGTGGTCGTTATCTTTAAAAAGCGTTACTGCCAAAAATTGGTTGCTGTTCGGGAAATAACTGATATCTGCATAAGAGTGGATATCATGAAACTGGTAAGGGATGGTATCGCCCACCAGCGTGTAGGTTGGCTTATCCAGCGAACCGCGTATTAGCTGCAGGCTGGAATTGAATTTATGCTGAGGGAATATCAGCCCGTAATACGATTTATCCTTTGCGTTTATTACCAGCGAATTGGCGAAAGCAAAATCTTCTTTTTTTACATCGATGGTGAACAGTTTTTTAAACGACTGATCCTTCACCGAATACCGCATCATATCGTAAATATTGCGGGGGTTTACTATTTGCTGCCCGGATGCACTGCCGTACCCGCCAATTACGTAGGCGGTATCGCCGGTTGCATTGGTACCCAAACCGGCCAGGTAGCGCGGAATAAAAGTATCGCCCCTGGTTTTTACCTTTTGCCAGCTATTGCCCGCAAAATCGTAACGTTTTACGCTGTCTTTATACACCAGCTGCCCGTAGCCGCCAATGGTATAAATGCTGTTATCGGCTTTGTTGTAAAATTTATTGAGGTGCCCGTTGTTGGTGGCAATATTGGTAAAGCCCTTATCCCAGCGCTGGGTTGCCGGGTTGTAAGTACCCAGTGCCATTTGGTCTACATACAGGTAATATATTTTGCCGTTTACAAATATGGCCTGTGCGCCGGGTACCAGCAATTGCTTGCCGCTTGCATAAGCTATAGTTTTTACCTGCGGCATTTTGTTTACCGAATAAGTAACTAACGAGTCGGGCGTGATGATGTACACTACTTCGCTCTGCGGGTCGAAGGTTACGGTTGCATCGCCGGGCATACTTATTTCGCGCTGTAGCGCCCAGTTGCGGTGGCGGGCCTTTACCCATAAGGGGTTGGTTACGGTACCGTTATACTGGTTAAGGGTTTCGTTTGCTACGTTGCCCTGCCACTCGTTTAGCGGCCAGTTGGCAATTAGCTTATTTTCCTGCTTTACATTAACATCGCGCAGTTTTATAGGCGGAAGATCGGTAGTTTGAAACTGGCGGTAGGCGTTTGCCCCAAACAGCAATTTGTAATTTTTGGCCTTTTGCAGGTGTACGCCGCTTTCGGTATAAACTTCTTTGCCCGATGTAACGGTTATTTTATCGTTTTTATAATCTATCAGCAACCGCAGCTTATTCCAGGCCCCAAAAAGCTGTCTATCATCAATATTGAAAGATATTTTGGAAAGGCGCTCGCCTACGATAATCTTAAAGTGGCGGGTGTTGGCCTGGTTATCGTACACCAGGTCGATATTTTGTTTATCGTCGCCAATAACACGTACGATGTAGCCAAAATATATAGCGCGGTTGGGGATAAAAGAAAGGTCGAACGATACTTCGAGGTTATCTTTTTGTGAAACGTTGTCGAGGCTAAGGTCAAGCGTAGTGCGTTTATCCTGGACTACTTCGTGGCTATTAAATGCAAGCCCGTACGATTGCGCATTGGACGACAATACACACAGGATATTTAATAAAATAACCGCGGCTAATCCCGATAAAAAAATCTTCATTTTGATCAGTACACATTAAGCGTTAAAACTTAAGTACCTTTTGTAAGTTTATAACCAGCCAAAACAAAACATGGCTTATTGGCAAGGCGGACTAAATTACAATAAAAACGGCTTACAACAAGTATAATGTATGACATTAGCCATTAAAGCAAGCCGCCTTGGGTAAAAAACGGATGGTATAAATTTACCAATAATTAATACAATTTTACCATTGATTTAAGGCGCTCTCCGCGCCTATTGCACCGCAAATAAAATGAGAACAAGAATAATAGCTCGTTTTGTGGGTAGGGCTTTTAAATAGTCAACTCATCGAAATATTCACCGTGCAAATACCAAAAGATAGGTAAATGGTAACATTAAAGAAACACCCGCAATCATTTAATTGCAGGTGTTAGATGCGTTTTGACATTGAACAACTGGAGCGGGGGGATCTGAACCGGATTTGCTACTTGCTGAATTAAAATGGTTTAAACGTTAGCATTTTTTTCAGTGCTCTAATTGGTCACGGTATTATTTTGAGTAATGCAAGGTTAAAAGGAGTGGAAGATAAAACCGAACAAATTGGCAGCTGTCAATAGCAGTTTCTTTTCAATCATATGCCGGTGCACTTCATACACCTGGTGTCCCAAGGTTTTGAGGTATTCGTTCACAGACCGTGCATAATCGCCCGTCCCGTTTAGTTTTTGTGCAGATGTGTTCCAGTTAGACGGATTTGCCTGCGCTAAATAAATTTGTGTCCATATATCGCACAAAATAAAAAATTATTGGGCTCTCTTTTAAAAGATGGCCATTGTGGATTCCCTTTTTATCAGGTTAGATTTCAATACAATAGTTTCATTCGGCTCGTACCATCGTTTATTAAATATTTTAAATAAAATGCCTGCAGCTTCCACGCCCATTTCAAAGGCGGGCTGGTTTATTGTAGTGAGCGATGGATTAAGCAGTTCGGCGTGAGCAAGGTTTGAGAAACTGATGAGCTTTAAATCACCGGGTATATTCAATTTCAGTTCCCTGCAGGCATAGTAACAGGGCATGGCAAGATCCTCAATAGATGATAATATACC
>CBFGNE010000259.1:0-5891 GCA_965649995.1 uncultured Mucilaginibacter sp. | reverse complement strand
ATTTATGAAGGCTTTGCGCAAGGATGTTAAAAAACCCATAATAGCCGTGGTAACTGCCGGCAGCGATGTAGATATAGCAGCCATTGCGACTTATGCCGATGCCGTTATTTTGGCATGGTACCCCGGCGAACAGGGAGGCAATGCCCTTGCCGACCTGATATATGGCAAAGTGCCGCCAACAGGCAGGTTGCCCTTAACCTTTTACAATTCGGTAACGGATTTGCCCGCCTTTGGCGATTATAGTATGAAGGGGCGCACCTACCGCTATTACACCGGCAAAGTACAGTACCCGTTTGGTTATGGGCTTAATTATACAACGTTTAATTACGAGGCAAAAAGCGCATTAAAACCTGTTTATAAATTGGGCGATACCATTTTAGTTGCCTGCAATATTACCAATACCGGCAAAGCGCCCGGCGTAGAAACCGCCCAGGCCTATATAGTTTACCCGGCCGGCGATAATTTACCGGTGCAGGAATTAAAAGCCTTTGATAAGGCAACACTAAACCCATCAGAAAGTAAAACCATCACCCTAAAGATCCCGGTTGCCGAACTGCAAAAATGGGATGCCGAAAAACACCAGTTTAAACTATACCCCGGTGCTTATACCCTAAAAGTAGGAAGCAACGCTGCCGATAGTTCAATTTTGCAGCAATTTATTATCAAATAAAGAAAATTGCGTTAAAAAGGGCCGTTGATTTTGTATTGCTAAGATTATTGCTTTACCTTAATTGCTTAATTGAGGTGGTTGTAAAGCTTCAGCAAGGCTGTTTTTTTTTGAAAAAACCGGGGACTCCTCCCCGGTCATCAACTAAATTACACCTCTGATGATTCTCTCTCTCATCAAATATTATGCGCAGGGATTCACCCCTTTGGTATAAGAACAATTATTTGGGGCTAATTGCCTACAAAAAAATCAAAAAGAATAAAATTAATTAAAGGCAAGCTATCCCGATAACATTTGGCAACACGCTGTACTGGTAAACATATCCCCCCTGGGTATCATAAACAACCCTGGCTATTGAAAGATCGTTGATATGAAACTGAAAATTCTATTCATTGTTGTCTTAAATACCCTGGCGGTAATACCTGCATTTGCCCAAACCAAAGTATCGCTAAATTTAAAAGGCGCCGACTTTAAGAAGGTTTTAAAAGCGATTGAAAAGCAAAGCGATTACCATTTTGTTTACAGCGAGCATAAAATACCGGCCAACAAAAAAATAACCATCAACGTTAAAGATGCGGAGGTTACCGGTGTTTTAGATGGATTGTTCGAAAACTCGGGCTATGCCTATAAAAAATTGGCCAACAACTTAATTGTAATTGTACTTGCCGGCGAGCAGGTAAGCACCGGCAAAGCCACCGGGCGCATTATTGATGAGAACGACAAGCCACTGGCAGGCGCAAGCATCCAGATAAAAAAAACATCGTTTACTACCATTGCCGATAACAATGGCGAGTTTACGATAGACGCGCCCGACAACTCGGTACTGGTTATCACCTACGTGGGTTATACTACCGCAGAGGTACCCTACAACGCAACCGCCCAATTCAATATAAAAATGTTGCCGTATGGCAAAGCTTTAAACGAGGTGGTGGTTGCCGCGCTTGGTTTAAATAAGCAGGAACGGCGGCTTGGGTACTCCATTACCCAATTAAGCGGCAGCGAGGTATCAGAAACACGCGAAACCACGTTTATTAATGCGCTGGCCGGCAAAGTGGCCGGTTTAACGGTACAATCCCCGCCAAACGGGCCAGGCGGCTCGTCCAGGATCATCCTCAGGGGATATTCTTCGTTCTCGGGCTCCAACCAGCCCCTTTACGTTGTGGATGGCGTCCCCATTAATAGCAACACCAGAGAAAACACGGATGAGGAACTGAAGATCTTCGGCGGCAGCGATCCAGGTGATGGCTTGTCGTCCATAAACCCTGATGATATCGAATCGATAAGTATCCTTAAAGGGGCCTCGGCGGCAGCACTGTATGGCGGTGGAGCGCAGGGTGGGGTAATTTTAATATCCACTAAAAAAGGGCTGAAAAGCCCCGGTGTTGGTATCGCTTTCAACAGCAACACGGTATTAGAAACAATTGTGCCCTACACCGGCTTTCAGTACGAGTACGGCCGTGGCAACAACGGCAAGCTTTACACCGTGGCGGATAATGTAAGCAACAGCAATTACCTAACCGGCCAATCATGGGGGGTAAAGTTTGCGGGGCAGCAGGCTTTGGGTGCCGATGGTAAAATTGAACCTTACCAGCCACAAACCCTTACCGAGCGTTTTAAAAAACTATACAACGATGGCTTTGCAAGCACCAACAGCCTGGCATTAACCAAAACTACCGATAACAACAGTGTTAGGGTATCGCTATCGCAAACAAAAAACAATACGCCAATGCCCGGCTCGGGGTACCAACGGTACAACGGCGTGCTGCGGTTTGTGCAGGATTTTGGGCGGAAGATACACACCGATTTTAAGGTAGACCTATCTAAAACCATGCGCTTAAATGCGCCGCTATTACGAGGCGACGACCGCGGATCGTTTGTTAAATACTTCATCCGGTCGGATAACACCACCAATATCGATTTCCTGAACGAGAAAGATGCCAACGGAAATTACCTGTATGTTTACACCAACCCCTACATACAGTTGCAAAAGATAATTAATAACCAAACCCAAAACCGGGTTTTATCGGCAGCCAACATTACCTATGATATCAGCAACCATTTCCATTTCAACCTGGTAGGTGGCGTAGATTATGTTGTTACCGACGGGCTTTTTGTAAACTTCCCCAATAATAAAAACGGCGCCGGCACCATCAGTACCTCGGCTATAAGCCAGCGGCGGAGCGATGTACGCGCGCTTTTAAATTACGATCGTACCTTCGCCGATTTTAGTTTGAGTGCATTTGCAGGTACCGAGTTCCAGGGATCTACTTTCAGTTCGCTAACGCTCACCGGAACGGGCCTTACCGACCCTACCTCAACCAACATAAACAATACTACTGTGGGTTTACCCGTGCAGGTATCTACGCCGCGCTCAAAAACCAATGCCATTTTTGCTGCAACCCAGGTGGGCTATAAAAATATTTTGTTTTTAGAGGTAACCGCACGTAACGATTGGTACTCCGCGCTATCATCTGCGCGCACGGGTTTTATTAACCATATCTTTTACCCATCGGCCAATATGAGTTACATTTTTTCGGATGCCCTTAAAATAAACCCGGCGGTGCTATCTTTTGGCAAGCTGCGCATTTCGGTAGGGCAAACCGGCAGTAACCCCTGGCCAAACCAAACCGACCTTACTTTTAAATACACCGAAACGGTAAACAATATACCCGGGCAACAGATAAGCAACACATCGCTGCCACCGGCATCTTTAAGGCCCGAAACCACTACCGAAACAGAGATAGGCACAGAACTAAAGTTTTTTAAAGACCTGTTTTTTTTAGACGTGGCCTGGTACAACAAAAAATCGAAAAACTTTTTATTGCCGCTAACCTTGCCCGTAACAACCGGTTTTAGCTCCACCTACCAAAATGCAGGTACCATGACTAACCGCGGGCTGGAAGTGCTGCTTAACGCAACAGCTATAAAAACAAAAAACTTTGGGTGGACGGTTAGCATTAACTACGCCAAAAACAAAAATAAAGTAACTGCCTTAAGCGATGAGGTTGGCAGCAATGGCGTTGCCTTTTACTACACCATAAAGGCAAAAAAAGGTTACCCGCTGGGCTCTATTTTTGGCACGCCGCTACGCAGGGATGCGGCGGGAAATTTTCTTTATAAAGCCGTAAGTACCGATGGCAGCAATGTAAAAACTGCCGTGGTTATTGATAAAGGCACTCTAAGCTATGATGCCGGCGGCAACCCCTTAAGAAACGCAATGGGGGCCTTAATTGTAAATAACGAAACTTACCTGGGCAGCGTTAACCCCGATTGGTCTGGCGGCATCACCAACAGTTTCCGCTACAAAAATTTCAGGTTCAGCTTTCTTATCGATGGGCAGTTTGGCGGCAAGGTTTTTGAAGATGGCGCAAGGTGGGCCGGCTTTTTTGGCAATTCTAAAGCAACCCTGCTTGGCCGCGATGGCAACTATATACCCCAGGGGCAGGTAAACACCGGCACCGATGCCGCGCCGGTGTACGTAAAAAATACGCTGCCTTACAACCCATACCAGCAATACAATGCCTTTGGGTCGCTTGCGTATTATGCCGATGAGATGTCGGTTTTCAGCCGTACGTTTATCAAATTCAGGCAAGTATCATTGGCCTACACGCTCCCGAAAACGCTGTTGAGCGGCACGCCTGCCAAAAGCGCAACATTTTCTTTAATAGCCCGCAACCTGTTCTTTATCAGGAAGGACCTTCCTATATTCGACCCGGAATCGTCTGACAGTATTGGCAATGGTTTTGGGTACGATACCGGCGGCCTGCCCACCACCCGCACCTTTGGATTTAATTTAAGCGTAAACTTTTAACTGTAGTAATGAAATACGCCCGGCCAAAATTATTCTTACTCCTGCTAATGGCATTGGCGCCTTTGGCCTGTACGAAAGATTTTGCCAAATACAACCTCAACCCTGATGGTGTTGCCACGCCAAACCTGGCCTATATGTTTTCTGATGCGCAGGTAAAAACTTCGGGGCTTGATATGGAGCCGCGGACCAATTACTGCCATGCTTTTATGCAATACGGCTATTCGGGTTTTTGGTCGGGTACAACCTACACCGTGTCTGACGATATCGCGAAGCGTTACTGGAACAACTTTTATATCCCTGTGCTACAAAACCTGGAGTATATTTTACCCCAGCTAAAAACAAGCAATGGCATGGCAACCACCTATGCCGCAGCCCGTATATGGCGTGTATTTGTGTACCAAAAACTAACAGATTATTATGGCGATATCCCCTACAGCCAGGCAGGCAAAGCGCTGGAGGGTGGCGTATTTACCCCTGCTTACGATAAACAACAAGCAATCTACGCCGACCTTATTGCCGAATTGAGGGCATCTATCATACTGCTAAACGATAACGCCCCCGAAGCCGTACAGGGCGACCAGTTTTATGGCGGCCTTACCACCCAATGGAAAAAGCTGGCGGCATCCCTGCTGCTAAGGATAGGCATGCGGCTGATAAAAGTGGATGCCCCGCAGGCAATAGTTTTAGTTAAAGAAGCTTATAATGTAGGCGTAATGGCATCTAACGCGGATATGCCGGTACTTAAACACAATATTAATTCGCCCAACGGGTATGCTTTTAACCTTTCCGACCAGCATTTTTTCCTGCACAAAACACTGGTAAGCCACATGAAGGCAACGGGCGACCCCCGCCTGAAAATTTATGGAGGCGTTTACGATAAGGAGGCATTTTTAGGTGGGGTGATCACCTCTTCAGACACCTCTAAATTTATCGGTTATAGCTTCAACCTTGCCGACCCATTACCAAACACGCGGGTAAACTACGCGGTTTACCAGCCTAAGGAAACCCCCTTTTTTGATTTTCAATATGCCGAAGTGGAGTTTTTACTGGCCGAAGCTATTTTACGGGGCTTTATTGCCGGCAATGCGGATATGCACTACCAGGCCGGGGTTACAGCGCACATGCAGTCGTTAGCCCTGCTGCCCACTTCGCCCACCATAAGCAATGCGCAAATAAGCGCTTACCTGGCCAAAAACCCAATGGTGGACCCGGCCAACCCCGGCACGGAGCGGTCGATAGAGCGCATTAATACCGAGTTTTGGGTGGCCGGTTTTATAGCCGATGCCGACGAAGTTTATGCCAATTGGCGGCGTACGGGCTACCCAAAGCTTATACCCAACCCAAACACCATAACGGGCAACAGCAATTCGCCGGGTGTTATCCCTCGTAGGGTGCCGTACCCGCAAATAGAGT
>CBFGNE010000258.1:0-5901 GCA_965649995.1 uncultured Mucilaginibacter sp. | reverse complement strand
TAAAAGCCAGGATGTAGTTTTCATGTTTGTATTGATTTAATGATACAAACATATAAATTATATTTATAAAACAAAAATTATTTTATGTTTTACGTAAAATATTATCTGTTTATTATCTGAATTCGAATTAAACGAATTTTAAGAATTGACAGAAGCTTTTCAGGTAGGCTAAATAATTCTGTAAATTCTTCTAATTCCATAAAATTCGAGTTCAGACAAATTGATTCAGACAACCCCATCCCTTTGCAGCGGCATGCTCATGCAATGGAAGCCACCACGGGCACGTGATAGCTCTGCCGATGGCATCAGTATCAGTGTATCCTTCATGCTTTGCGGGTCCAGCTCGCCGGCTTCAAACTTTTGGAGCAGTTCCTGCACTTTTATAATGCTAAAACCATGTTGCTTAAAGGCCCCAACGGTTTTGTCGTTACGGTCGTAGCCTAAAACAACACCTTCTTTCAGGGCAAGCAGGTTACAGCTATCGGTCCATTGTTCGCGGGCATCGTAGGGGAATTCGTCGTTACCCGAGTAAATAAAGCGCGTTGGCTCCTCGCTTTGCAGGTCCTTTTTGCTAATATTATCCAATAGCGCTTCCAGCGTGGCAAAAGTCTTAGGCTTTTTCCCTTTGCGGAACTGTACTATCTCGGGCTTGTCTTTGTTCTTTTTATCGCCAAACCAGGCAACAGCGTCGGCGTCCTCCTGCGATGATTCGATAACAGTAAGCGAACGCAGCAGCACCCAAACATTGCGCTTCACCTGCGTAAACACGGTATCAATGTGCATATAATCGCGCTTATGCGGTATTTTTACCACGGTAACCTTCTCCACTACATCGTTCTCGAACAGCAACTTTATGGCCTCGTTGGCACCACTAACCGATGTGCGCTCGCTCCAGCCAATAACCAGGTGGTTTGGGGCAACCATCATTACATCGCCGCCTTCCAGCGTGGTTTTGCCTTCCTGTTCCTCGCCCGGGCGCAAAAAGTGCTGCACGGTATCAGGTATCTCTAAAATGTTATCGCGATAGCCGGCAAAAAGCGGGTGGTTAAAAAATATGTAGCGCGCCAGCAGGGTTTCGCGCGCGCGGGCCTTTTTTGCAGGCTTATTCAGCAGCATATGGTTGTTAATAGCGATGCCGATATCCCTGGTAAATATCATGTTGGGTATAGGGGCGAAGATCATCTGCTCATCATTCAGCGAGCCGGAGATAAATATCTTTGCCAGCTCCACCGGCTCAATATCTATCAGTTGCAGTTGCAGCCGGTAGGTACAACCCTCTATGGCGCAAACGGCCGCCACCAGTTTTTTGCGGATATCTGCCTGTTCTAAAATGTCGCTCAGCAGGGTCTGTATCTCCACCACTTTGGCAGAATTATGAAACTCAGCATTATCGGGCTTAAAAAAGTTACGCTTATTTACCGGGTTATCTATATCGGCAAGTTTACCTGTTATCTTAGCCGGATCCAGGAAGTACATCAGCAGCTTAATATAGTAATCGTACTCGCCGCTACGCATGGTATCCAGGTGTACTATGTCCTCAAACAGCCAGTCCTGCGCTTTAGAAGGCACCACTTTACCCAGCCCACTATCGGGGCTGTGCACCAAAAGTACGCGCAGGTTGCCAATTTCGGAAGTTACATCAAGTTTGAAATCATCGTTATTTAATGTCATAGGAGGTTATAAGAGAAACAAAGCTATTGTTTTTAGATGATAGTTAATAGTTAACGGATGATGGTGCGGTGGGCATAGTTTATTATTTAACCACAAAGGGCGCGGAGTTTTACACAGAGGTACACAGAGCCTGAATCTCGGATAAGAGTCTTTTATTTCCTTATCAGGCTATGCCTCTGTGTTTCTCTGTGTTTTTCCTCTGTGTTCTCTGTGGTTAAATCGACGATAAGGTTAAATCGCAGCTATCCCAGCCAAAATCTTCCTCATTTATTCTTAATTTTGCCCCCCATGGATTTTATTATCGAGGCTGTTGTTAAGGCCATTAAGGATTTATACCAAACCGATATTGCTGCAAAGGATATCAATTTACAGGAAACCCGTAAAGAATTTGAGGGCCAGGTTACGCTGGTTACCTTCCCCTATACCAAACTTTCGCGCAAAGGCCCTGAACAAACTGGCGGCGAAATTGGCGAATACCTGCAACGGAACGTACCCGAGATTTCTGCTTTCAACATTATTAAAGGTTTTTTAAATATCTCTTTTGCTGATAGCTTTTGGCTGGATAAGTTGAATAACGAGATATTGCAGCAGGATTTTGCGATAGCCGAACCAAACGGCAAAAAGGTGATGGTGGAGTACTCATCCCCAAACACCAACAAGCCACTGCACTTAGGGCACATCCGTAACAACCTGTTAGGGTTTTCGGTAGCGCAGATATTAGATGCTGCCGGGTACGAGGTTGTAAAAACAAACCTGGTGAACGATAGGGGCATCCACATCTGTAAAAGTATGTTGGCCTGGCGCGAGTTTGGCCAAGGCGAAACGCCCGAAAGCTCGGGCTTAAAAGGCGACCACCTTGCAGGGAAATATTATGTGTGGTTTGATAAGGCGTATAAGCAACAAATACTTGAACTGGTAGAAGAAGGCCAAACCGAAGACGAGGCCAAAAAGAATGCCCCGCTGATAAAAGAGGCCCAGCTAATGCTGCAAAAATGGGAGGCAGGCGACCCGGAAACTATCAACCTGTGGAAAACTATGAATGGATGGGTGTACGCGGGTTTCGCCGAAACCTACAAAACCCTGGGCGTTGCGTTTGATAAATACTATTACGAAAGCAATACTTATTTACTAGGTAAAGATATTATTGAGGAAGGGCTGTCTGAGGGCGTTTTCTTTAAAAAAGAGGATGGCTCGGTTTGGATTGACCTGACCGAAGACGGGCTCGACCAGAAACTTGTGCTGCGTGCGGATGGCACTTCGGTATACATTACCCAGGACCTTGGCACCGCTGAGTTAAAATACAGCGATTTTAAAATGGATGAGTCCATTTATGTGGTTGGCAACGAGCAGGATTACCATTTTAAGGTGTTGTTCCTTATCCTGCAAAAGCTGGGCAAGGAATGGGCTAAGGGGCTATACCATTTAAGCTACGGGATGGTGGACCTGCCCTCGGGCAAAATGAAATCGCGTGAGGGGACGGTGGTTGATGCCGACGACCTGATGGCCGATATGTTTAAAACCGCTGCCGAAACCACTGAGGCCATGGGTAAAGTGGATGGCTTTAGCGAAGAAGATAAAAACAAGCTTTACGGTACCATTGGTATGGGCGCGTTAAAATACTTCCTGCTAAAAGTCGACCCCAAAAAGCGCCTGCTGTTCGATCCGAAAGAATCAATTGATTTCCAGGGGCATACAGGGCCGTTTATACAGTATACGCATGCACGTATCAAATCGGTATTGAGCAAAGCAAATTATTCGGCTGCCACCAGTGCAAACGATGTAGATGTATTGGGCGGAGTAGAGCGCGACCTGATCGTGCTGCTCAGCAAATTCCCCGAAACCATTGCCGAAGCCGCCGCCGGCCATAGCCCCGCGCTGGTAGCCAACTACGTTTACGAACTGGCCAAGCTGTACAATAAATTTTACCACGAAAGCCCCATTATGCAGGCAGAAAGCGAAAGCCTCAAGCAGTTCAGGCTGCAGTTATCTGCTGCCTCGGCAAAAGTCATTAGCAAGGGAATGGGCTTGTTGGGTATTGATGTGCCGGAGCGCATGTAGTTTGCAGTTAACAGTGCGCGGTTAGCAGTTAATTTGTATTTTCACGAACAGCAAACTGCTAACCGCCTACTGCAAACCGGCTTACCGCCAATGCCCTCTGCGCCAAACGTAGCCACGGTTGCTATGTACCCAAGCACCTTGTACATAAGCACGTTGCGCACGCGGGCGGGCGTAATAGCCATTGCGGTAAACGTAGCGATTGCCACGCCAAACCCATTCGCCGGGTACCCAATAAGCATTTGCATAGGGCGCAACAGGCCGTACGTAAACCGGCTCTATCGGTTGTTCGGTAACATAACCCTCGCTTGCGCATGATGACAGGAACACCGAGCCTGCTAAGGCACACATTATTCCAAATTTTGATATTGTTTTCATCTGTAGTGTATTTGATAAAACATTTCGACAGATGAAAAATGGAATAGTTTAATAGAGGTGAGAGTCAAGAATCAAGAGACAAGAATCAAGAGGCAAGAATTAAGAATCAAGAGGCAAGAGTTAAGAGACGGGAATCAAGAGAAAAGAATTAAGGCCGTATTTGTCTTGTATCTTGATTCTCGTCTCTTGATTCTACTTCTGGAATTTCTTCGCTACCACCAGTTCCTTACTCCCTGCCGTATACTGGTAAAATCCGGTGCCCGATTTTACGCCCAGTTGCCCGGCCATTACCATATTTACCAGCAGGGGGCATGGCGCATATTTAGGGTTGCCGAAGCCTTTGTGCAATACATTCAATATCGCCAGGCAAACATCCAGTCCTATAAAATCGGCTAACTGTAAAGGGCCCATGGGGTGGGCCATGCCAAGTTTCATTACGGTATCAATTTCGTTTACGCCGGCCACGCCTTCAAATAAGGTATAAATGGCCTCGTTTATCATGGGCATTAATATGCGGTTGGCCACAAAGCCCGGGTAATCGTTCACCTCCACCGGCGATTTGCCTAAAGTAAGCGCCAAATTCATAATGGTTTTGGTTACCTCATCGGTAGTGGAGTAGCCGCGTATTACTTCTACCAGTTTCATCACCGGTACCGGGTTCATAAAGTGCATGCCTATCACTTTATCCGGCCGGTTGGTAGCCGCGGCAATTTCGGTGATAGATATAGAGGAGGTGTTTGATGCCAGTATCGCCTCCGGCTTGCAAACCTCGCTTAGCTGCTTAAAAAGTTTTAGTTTTATTTCCCGGTTCTCGGTGGCTGCCTCAACTACCAAATCGGCATCACCTGCGCCTTCATAAGCATCGGTATAAGTTTTTATATTGGCGAGGGTGGCTGTTTTGGCTTCCTCATTTATAGTGCCTTTTTTTACCTGCCTGTCCAGGTTGTTGGCAATGGTTTGCAGGGCTTTTTGCAGGGCGTCGTTGCTGATATCAACAAGCGAAACACTAAACCCGTTTTGCGCAAAGGTATGGGCTATGCCATTACCCATGGTGCCCGAGCCTATTACTGTAATATTCTTCATCTGAGGTAAAATTATGATTACGGGGCTATATTAAGCAATAATTCAATTTGATTTACAGTTAATATTGCATAATTTAACACCTGTACACTTGCTACCCTAACAAGCCTGCTTTAATTATACGCCTATGAAATACTTTAAATTTTGGGCCACCGTAATTTGCCTTTCGGTTACGGTGCATGCTGCCCGTGCACAGTTTAGGTACTATACAGATTCCCGGCCGGTACGGTATATCGATTATACAAATGTAGAAGGCACCCCATATTTATACCCTGATTGGGTACCAGGTTCGGTGAAACTTACAGATGGCACCACCAATGATGCCCCAATTGAATTAAAATACAACCTTGTTAGCGACGAGGTTTCATTTAAAGATAAAGCGGGCCAGGAATTGGTATTTGTAAAGCCCGTTGCCGAATTTACACTAAACAGTGCCGACAATAGCGGGCTGCCTCATAAATACCGCAGTGGCTATAAAGATATTGAAGGCACAGCCCCCGCGTCGTTTTTTGAGGTACTGGCTGATGGCAAAGTGCAACTGCTTAAGCGTTTTACAAAATTGTTGTTCGAGAGCCAGCCAATTGGATCGGCAAGTAAACTGCAACAGTTTATAGATAAAACAAAGTATTACCTTGTAATAAACGGTAAGGCGCTGCAGGTAAAAAATGATAAGAAAGCGCTGCTGGCTGCACTGGGCGATAAGCAGGCCCAATTGTA
>CBFGNE010000257.1:0-5905 GCA_965649995.1 uncultured Mucilaginibacter sp. | reverse complement strand
TTAAGCTTTATTATTTTGCAAATGCTACCGAGCGGGTTTCTCTTATTACGGTAACCTTTATCTGGCCCGGGTAGGTCATTTCTGTTTGTATACGGTTGGAGATATCTGCCGCCAGTATTTCGCTTTGGGCATCGCTTATCTTTTCGCTTTCTACCACAACACGCAATTCGCGGCCTGCCTGTATAGCGAATGTTTTCTCCACCCCAGGGTACGATAATGCAAGCTCCTCAAGCTCTTTCAGTCGCTTGATGTAACTTTCTACCACTTCGCGGCGTGCACCCGGCCTTGCGCCTGATATGGCATCACAAACCTGTATTATCGGCGATAGCATCGAGGTCATTTCTACCTCGTCGTGGTGGGCGCCAATGGCGTTGCAAACTTCCGGGTGCTCTTTATACTTTTCGGCTAACTGCATACCCAAAATAGCGTGTGGCAATTCGGGGTTATCATCAGGTACTTTACCAATATCATGCAATAAGCCTGCGCGTTTAGCCAGTTTCACGTTCAAGCCCAACTCTGCTGCCATGGTGGCGCAGAAGTTAGCTACCTCGCGCGAGTGCTGCAACAGGTTTTGCCCGTACGATGAACGGTAACGCATCCTGCCTACCATACGGATCAATTCGGGGTGAAGCCCGTTGATGCCAAGGTCGATAACGGTACGCTCGCCTATCTCTACAATTTCTTCTTCAATTTGCTTGCGGGTTTTGGCAACAACTTCTTCAATACGTGCCGGGTGGATACGCCCGTCGGTAACCAAACGGTGCATAGCAAGGCGTGCTATCTCGCGGCGTACCGGGTCGAAGCCCGAAAGGATGATGGCCTCGGGGGTATCGTCTACAATAATTTCTATACCGGTTGCTGCTTCCAGCGCGCGGATGTTGCGGCCTTCGCGGCCAATGATACGGCCTTTTATCTCATCATTCTCGATGTTGAAAATAGATACCGTATTCTCGATAGCGCTCTCAGTAGCGGTACGCTGTATCGTTTGGATAACTATCTTTTTAGCCTCTTTGGTAGCGGTAAGCTTGGCTTCGTCTACAATGTCTTTTATCTGCGCCATGGCCTTGCTGCGGGCCTCTTCGCGCAGGTTATCTATCAGCTGGTTTTTGGCATCCTCTGCACTTAAGCCGGCAATGGTTTCCAATTCAGAAACATGCTGATTTTTCAGGTGCTCTACTTCTTCCTGTTTTTTAGCAAGGCTGTCTGTTTGGGCATCCAGTTTTTTACGCGCGTTATCCAGTTCAGTCTCCTTGCGGTTCATGTTCTCGAGCTTCTGGTTAAAAGATTGCTCTTTTTGCTTGATGCCGTTCTCGCGCTGGTTTAGCACGTTATTTTTAGCGTTTACTTCCTGTTCGTGCTCTGCTTTTAACTGAAGGAATTTCTCCCTGGCCTCTAACTGGCGTTTTTTACTAAGGATGTCGGCGTTGTTCTCAGCTTCCTTTAATATCTTTTTTACTTTATTCTGGGCGTTTACTTCCTGGTCTTTAAACAGCTTCCTTAACAGGAAGCGGCCTATGACGATGCCCGTCGGAACCCCTACAAGGAGCCCGATGATCAGGTACAAAAATGTGTTCATTTCTTAGGTTATATAAATAAAAAAAACCGCAACTAAACTTCTAAGTGTTCATGTATTGTTAAAACTTCTGGTCGGATGGCTCGGGATCACGGGTTACCGTAAATTACACGATCAACGCATGCCTCTTTGATCCGTAGATATTGAAGCGTTAAGTTTTTAATAGTGAAAACTTAAAATTTAACTGCGGTTAAATCTTAAATGGCTCGTTTAAGCTGAAAGGTAAAAGGTATAAGGTTAAAGCCTATTAAGGCTTTTTGCTTTGCGCTTGTAGCTTTCTGCTATATTTAAAGAACGATTATTGTTTAGAAAAAAAATCGGTCAGTAAATGATCTAAATGATAAACCTTTTCCGTTACTTCAGAATCGTCCGACGTAACTTTCTTATCCGCTTTTAACGAAGATGTTGCGTAGTGCAACACACACATCGAAAGCAAATCCTGTTTATCCCTAACCGCATAATTCTCCTGGTACTCCTTTATGCGGTCGTTAATCAGTTTGGCTGCCCTTCTTATTATCTCTTCTTCTTCCATGTTCACTTTTAAAGGGTAAACACGGTCGGCAATATTTATTTTTATTGAGATTTCTCCCATTTGAGCTTTTCACTTTTCGTATTACTTTTTCAGCAATACAATACACTTATCTATTTCCTGCACAAAGTCGTTAATTTTTTGCTTAATGTCAACACTTTTTTCATTTGTTTCTGAAAAAGATTTTGCCAGTTTCAATACACGAAGCTTTTCCTCCAGGTCTTTCGTCTTGTTTTTGCTGGCATCAAGCGCCGCATTAAGCGCATCGCTTTCCAGTTTAAGCAGGTCGTTTTCTTCCTGCAACGCAGCACAAAGCTCTATCAACCGCTCGGTTTTATATACAACTTTTGTTAATTGTTCTGCTACTGAAGGCATCTTTAGTTAAAAATGTTAAAAAGGTTGCAAATGTTGGAAGGGTTGTAGAGGTTGCAAATGTTAAAGTGATTGAAGGTCTATCTTTTCAAGCCATTCCAACTTTTACTAACCTTTCTAACTTACTTTCTTATCTCCGCTCCTGCTTCTTTGTCTAAATTATAAATTAATTTCTGCATCGTGGCATCAATTGCCTTATCAGTTAAAGTTTTTTCGGTGTCTTGCAAAATAAAGCTGAGGGCATACGATTTTTTGCCGGCCGGGAGCTTATCGCCCACGTACACGTCAAACACGTTCACCTCTTTCAACAGCTTTTTGTCCGTCCGTCCGGCTATCTGCTTCAACTGTCCGAAGGTTACGCTCTTATCTACCAGCATGCTCAAATCCCTCCTTACTGCCGGGAACTTGCTTACTTCCTGGTACACGATCACGTTTTTGCGAACCAGCTGCAGTATCACATCGAAATCGAAATCGGCATAGAAAACTTCCTTGTCCACATCAGCCTTTTTAAGGGCAGCAGCGCCTACCGAACCAAAGCCTACCAGCACTTTATTACCGCGCAGGTATTGCAAGCCGTAGGCAAAGCCGCCGGCTGTTGTTTCTTCTGTAGTAAAATCGGTAATGCTAAGTTTTTTCAGGATGCCATCAACAACCGCCTTTAAATTGTAGAACGATGCGGCTACTGCCTTGCCGTTCCATTGCTCGGTTTTAAAAGCTCCAGTTAAAAAGATGGAGAAGCGTTGCTGCTCTACATATTTCTCATCTGCAAAGCTGTATACCTTGCCAAACTCGTACAGTTTCAAATCAGCAGCCTT
Source organism: uncultured Mucilaginibacter sp. (assembly GCA_965649995.1). Classification (GTDB taxonomy): domain Bacteria; phylum Bacteroidota; class Bacteroidia; order Sphingobacteriales; family Sphingobacteriaceae; genus Mucilaginibacter. The sequence continues at coordinate 2,616 of CBFGNE010000257.1, read as the reverse complement.
GCGGTTTTGGTTGTAAGCAACAGATTCCAACCCCGAGTAAAGCATGCTCTGCCGCATTACGTCCAGATCGCTGCTGAGCGGGTTTAATATTTTTACGGCGTGCTCCAGATCGTCTGAGTAACTCGATTTGGTGAGCGAGTTGTTCATGATCTCGTTAAATCCATTAGCGCTCAACAAATCGGATATGGCGTTTTGCACGGTATCTTTCTCGGGGCGGATGGAGTTGTTAAGCGATGCACGGATCTGCGTTGGGATCTCGATATTGTTGTAACCGTAAATACGCAGTATCTCTTCCACAATATCCACATCGCGCGTTACATCTACGCGGTAAGGGGCTACTTTTAGCGATAAGCCTTCTTCGGTTTCGGCAACAATTTGGATATCCAAACCGGTCAGGATAGCTTTGATCGTATCGTGCCCGATGGCTTTGCCGATGAGCCTGTCGATGGTTTTGTAAGCTACCTCAATATCAAAAGGCGCTACCGGGTTAGGGTAATGATCGAATATTTCAGACGATACCACGCCGCCCGCTACCTGCTGTATCAGCAAGGCTGCGCGCTTTAGGGCGAATACCGGCATGTCAGGATCGGTACCGCGCTCGAAACGAAACGACGCGTCGGTTTTTAAACCGTGCCTTTTCGCTGTCTTACGTACCGATACCGCGTTAAAGTATGCGCTCTCTAAAAAGATGCTGGTAGTAGCTGCGCTAACACCCGATTTAATACCGCCAAATACACCGGCAATACACATTGGCTCGCCGGCATTGCATATCATCAGGTCATCGGCAGATAATTTCCTGTCAACATCATCCAGCGTTTTAAATATGGTTCCTTCGCCTACTGTTTTTACCACCACTTTGTTACCGGTAATGGCGGCGGCATCAAAGGCATGCAGGGGTTGGCCCAATTCGTGCAGTACGTAGTTGGTAACATCCACAACATTGTTAATGCTGCGTACACCAATAACAGCCAAACGCTCTTTAAGCCAAGCAGGCGACTCTTTTACTTCGATACCGGAAATAGTTACGCCGGCATACCTTGGTGCAGCCTGTACGTTCTCTACCACCACCTCAACAGGGCTGCTGTTGTTATCTACTTTAAAAGCGCTAACATCGGGTTTGGTGATGCCTATCTTCAGGAACGCCGCGATATCACGGGCTGTGCCCAGGTGCGATACTGCATCTGCACGGTTTGGCGTTAAGCCAATCTCGTACATATAATCGTCGTTCAGTTTAAAGTATTCCTTAGCAGGGGTGCCTACTTTGGCATCGGCATCAAGCACCATAATACCCGCATGGTCGGTACCTAAACCTATTTCGTCTTCGGCGCATATCATCCCTTCGGAAGCCTCGCCGCGTATTTTCGATTTGTTTATTTTAAAGGGCTCGCCAACGGTTGGGTGTACGGTAGTGCCTACGGTTGCCACCACCACCTTTTGCCCTGCCGCCACGTTATGCGCGCCGCAAACAATGTTAAGGGGCTCTACGCCACCAACATCTACTTTGGCAATGTGCAGGTGGTCGCTGTTGGGGTGGTTGACGCACTCCAGTACGTAACCAATAACCAGCCCTTCCAGCCCGCCGGGTACAGCCTGTACCTTCTCCAGGCTCTCTACCTCCAAACCTGTACCGGTGAGTATGGTAGATAACTCTGAGGGGGTTTTATCCGTATCAATAAATTCTTTAAGCCAGTTGTACGATATCTTCATTATAGCAGAATGATAATCGGCAAAGATACAATTTAGGGGGAAAGGCGGAAGGAATTTTAGATTTACGAATTACGATTTTAGATTTAAAAAAAAGCGTCATTGCGAGGAACGAAGCAATCTCCCGATATGCAAAGCGATTATTGCTTAGCTTAGAGATTGCTTCGTTCCTCGCAATGACGCGGTGATAATATTGATAGCAATAAAAATTTAATCCTCATCCAAATCATCGCCATCCTCATCCAAATTGAGGGTATAGGCAGATTCGGCTGCATCGTAAGCTCGTTGCAATGGTGCGCTTTCGTCAATTTCGCCAATAGGCTCGTTGGTTTCATCGAAGCCGTTGGAGTGGATATCCTGCTGGCTCATTTGCTCGTCGTTTTGGCTTACCTGGTCGTCTTGCTGTAAGGTGTCGTCGGTACCGTCTGGTTGTATCATGGCTTGTGGGTTTTGCTTTGTTAAACTAAAACGCCACTATGCCGGTCTTGTTTGCAATTTATTTCGGAATTACACACCATCGCGTCATTGCGTAGTAGCGAAATCTCTAAAGCATATTCTCATCCCCAAAGCTATAATACCCGTTATCGGTGATGATGAGGTGGTCTATCACGTTTATATCCAACAGCTTGCCTGCCTCTACCATTTTTTTGGTGAGGAAAACATCATCGCGGCTTGGCTTAAGGGTACCCGATGGATGGTTGTGTATCAGCACAATACTGCTTGCCTGGTGTTGTATGGCCACATGGTAAATTATGCGCGGGTCGGCAACGGTGCCGTTTAAACCACCCTTGCTTATCAGTTCTTTGCCAAGCACCTTTGATGCCCGGCTCACCAGCAGTATCCAAAACTCCTCGTGGTTAAGGTCCATCAGGTGGCGCCGCATTACGTTGTAAATATCGCGGCTGCAGGTTA
>CBFGNE010000256.1:0-5940 GCA_965649995.1 uncultured Mucilaginibacter sp. | reverse complement strand
TGATCAAGCCAAAAGCATTACGGTCGCCCCGTAATGCGGCTGATACCAGGTGCCGGTCGGATAAGTTATCTTGGTTTTGATTGCTCACTGCTGATTAGACCGGCCTGCCTGTTTAAAGTTGCAATTATATTTTATTAATTGGAAATAATGGATGGGTGGGGGTGTTGAGTAGCGGGGTGGGTAGCTAAGTAAAGTTTATAAAGGACGATTTATTTCTACCTCCTCCCGCCTTAGCGATTGGCGCGGATACCGGCCAGTGCGTAATGCCTGCAGGCGTATGAGCAGAAAGCGCGGCCCGCAGGGAAGGCCATGTAGTGAGTGGTGAATGGGGAGTAGTTCCATCGAAGAATTAATGTCGAACACCGAATGCCCAATATCGAATAATGAAGGAAAAAACTTCGGCGTTGGGCATTAGAAATTCAATATTTCCCATTGGGGCAAAACCCTCCCCGCCTTTGCGCGCTTTTCCCGCACACCCCTCCCGTTGGGAGGGAGTTTAGGAAAGCTAATTCAACATCTGCTTTTTAAACGTATTGGGGCTTATCCCCGTTTCTTTTTTGAAGAGGCGAGAGAAGTAGGATAGGTTTTCGAAGCCTAGTTCGTAGGCTATTTCGGATACGGAGAGGTCCTCGCCCAGCAGGCGGTTCTTGGCCTCGGAGATGAGGTAGATGTGGATGTGCTCCAGCGCGGTTTTACCGCTTTCTTGTTTCAGCACGTCGGTAAGGTAGCCGGGCGATATGTTGAGGCGCCCCGCCATATCATGTACCGATGGCAGCCCTTTTTGGGCCAGCAAGCCGCTTGCGGCGTATTTGCTTATCTCCTGGTTAAAGCGGGTTACGGTTGTTCCGGAGATCTCGGCACGGTTGATGAACTGTCTTTTATAAAACCGCTGCGCGTATTTAAGCATAGTATCTACATTGGCCAGGATAATTTCGCGGCTGTACTCGTCGTGGTTGTTGTTGTATTCGCCTTCGATGATGCTGTAGAGTTCCCACACTGTTTTTTCTTCGCGGGGCGAGAGGTGCAGCGCCTCGTGTACCTCGTAATCAAAGTAGCTGTATTTTTTTATTTGGCTGTGCAGCGGGTGCCCGCTAAGGTAATCCTCGTGCACAAACATCATAAAACCATCTTCTTCAAACTCCAGGTTCTTCATCTCGATAACCTGGCGGGGCTTAAAGAACATCATGGAGCCGGACTCGTGGTCGTACCGCGTACGCCCATACAGCACTACGCCCGATTTTAGCTTTTTAAACCCGATCATATAAAAATCGCTGGTGAAGGCACGGTTGCCAATACTACAGCTGCCATCGCATCGGTAAATGCTGAAAAACGGGTTTTCGGGCGGCGGGAAGTTGTTTTCGCGGTGCAGCTCGGTGAGGTTTTTATAGTGTTTCATGGTGCGTATGAATTAAACAAACCGCAAGTTACATACAGCACAGGCAGATTGTAACTTGCGGCAATTAAATGATGTGGTAGTGACGGAGCCCCCTCTAAATCTCCCCCCGGAAGGGGAGACTTTAACGCCTGTACTCCAACACGGAAGCTGAAATAATATCGAATAATGAATTTCGAATATCGAACGCCGAAGTTTTTTCCTTCATTATTCGGTGTTGGGCATTCGGTGTTCGATATTAAAATCTCACTTAATGCCCATGTGCTTCCACCGCAACATCTTTCCAGTTATCAAAATCGGCCTGGCGGGCGGCGTATACACCGGCTACCATTGGGTAGGCTACTTTGCCAAGCAGGAAGTGCAGTGGCGGATTTTCACTATCGATAAGGGCCAGTACGGCATCGGTTGTGGCTTCGGGTTTACCCCAGGTATCGGGCGTAGCACCGTCGGCAAAGGCTTGCTTAACAGGTGCGTAGGCATCAATGGCCTCGGTTTGTTCGGCAGAGGCGCCACTCCAGTCGGTAGAGAACCCGTTTGGCTCAATTAAGCTTACGTTAATGCCGAAGCTTTTTACTTCGGTAGCAAGGGTTTCGGTTAGGCCGTTCACCGCAAATTTTGATGCGTTGTACAAGCCAAGTACCGGTAGCGTAACTAATCCCAGCACGCTTGATACCTGTATAATGTGGCCGCTTTTTTGTTGGCGCATGATGGGCACCACCGCCTGCGTAACCCAAAGCAGCCCGAAGAAATTGGTTTCCATTTGTGCACGTGCCTGCGCTTCGGTTGTTTCTTCTATTGCGCCAAATAAGCCGAAGCCTGCGTTATTAATAAGTACATCTATACGGCCAAAGTGCTCCTTTGCCTGGTTTACGGCAGCGATGGCGGCGGTACGATCGGTAACGTCCAACTGAATGGGCAGGATGGCCTCGCCGAATTCGGCAACCAGGTCGTTTAAGCTATCGGTGTTGCGGGCGGTTGCGGCAACTTTATCGCCACGTTTTAAAAGGGCCTTTGCCCAAAGTTTACCGAAACCACGTGAGGCACCGGTAATGAAGATTATTTTTGACATGTTGTGTTTTGTTATTTGTTGATAACAAAGGTATGGCGGCCGGCCGGGGAGGATTTACACAAAACACGGGATGTTTAGCACAGATTGCGGTAGATTAGCCGGCGGAGCATAATATGGTGGTTACCTTGCATACGGACTACAAGTCGGGAGGCTGGTGGCAGCGGAACTATTGCTTAAAAATTCCAAGTGTATAAAAAAGAAAACCTATAAATACACCAGCAGCAAACACAGTAGCTATAAAAGTAAACGTACTTATCTGTAATGTACCAGGCAGATTAAACCAAAGTTTCCAAAGTTTTTTTGCATTAATATTTTCTGTTTGAAATACGTGGCTATTAAGCTCAGCAATTTTACCTTTAAGACCTTCAATTTTGAACTTCTGCTCATTATCAAGCTTCTCGTATTGTGATATTTTTGTTTTTAGGTTTTGTACTTCAACAATCGCTGAACTGTTTGTATCTTTAACATTATTCAATTGCTGTAGTAGCTTTTCAATCTCCGCTTCATGAGACTTAATTAAAATAGCGCTATGATCAGTATCACCCACATATGTCTTTATTAAATCGATATACGATTGTATTAATTTAACGGCAGTAGACCTTTTCAAACTTAAAAATGACGGCGTATTAAGTTCGTCGAATAGACTTGAGAAAGTCAAGTTTTGAATGTCTTCAGTACGGGACCCATCTATAAAAATTTGTCGCAAATGAGCAGATGTTTCGATTTTCCAAGCGACTTGATTAAAATCGATAGTGTCTATCTTATTTCTACAAGTTTCTAAAATTTCGATTGCCTTATCTTTAGGTATTTTAATTTCCATCTTTAAATGTAAAGTTTTTATTATTAAAAATACCGTTTCTGCAGGGCATCTTTGTTTTAACCAAATCCCTATTTTGCAGCATGAAAAAGCCGATGCCCTATGATTTCCTGCTGGATTACCTGCCACGCAATATAATTGTGGTGCCGGCCATTGGGATGTTCTACATCTACCTTGATAAGAAGATCGTATTGATCTTCCGGAAAACCGGGAAAAACCCGCAGCATAACGGCATCTGGATATCTACAAAACGCGAGCACCACGCCAGCCTGAAAGCGGAGGTACCAGCCATAACCGATTTTGAATTTGACGAGGATTTTGATACTGCCTGGCTGCTGCTGAGCGATACGCATGATGATTTTGAAAGCGCCTCGATAGCTGTATGCGAGCTTGTTTCGAAAAGGGATGAAAGGATTGGGAAGGTGACACCTAAGAGTGCATCTATTGCTGAGCGAAATTCCTGAGTAAGGCGAGAGACCTTTTTACAGTGGGCGGTTAGCTGTTTAAACCAACCGCCCGAAGTGTTATCATTTAAGTGACTAAGGCTTCTTCCCTCCCATCAATCGGCTTTCTCGATCCTGCCCGAGCCGGAATGGCTTTCGTTAACGATTTTTGCATTGCCCGAATATTGTAAACTACCCGAACCTGATATACGTGCCGATACGGACTGGTTTGCCGTAATGCGGATACTGCCCGAGCCGGAAATGGAGGCATCTACGGTGTTTACCTGCAGGGCCTTTGCATTTACTTCGCCCGAGCCTGATACACTGATGCGGGTGTTGTTGCCGCTACCGCTTAATTTGGCATTGCCCGATCCGCTTACCCCGATCAGGATGCTTTCGGCCTTAACTGCCGCAGTTAAGTTGCCCGAGCCGCTTACCTCTATTTTTGCGCGCTGCCCGGTAATGGTACCGGCAGCCAGTACGGCATTGCCCGAGCCGCCGCTGCCCAGGTAGCTTAAACTTTTTGCCGAAATGTAAATATTGGCGCGTTTGATGTTGCGGTGTCTTTTCCAGCCATCTTTTAGTTCTACCTTCAATACGCCGTCTTCCACTTTTGTTATTACGTCTTTTTCGGCGTCGGCATCTACATCCAGGGTTAAGCTTTCGGTACCGTCTATTTTGATGGTAACGTTAAACGGCCCGTTGCATTCGATACCGGTATAGCCGGATACGGGGCGTGTGGTTGTTTGTGCTGTAGCGCTTGTAAATATAAACGAAACGCAAACGAGCGTTAAGATGGCGGAAAGGTGCTTTTTCATATTGGTAATTTTTGATAAATGTATTTTGATGATTGGTTACGCTAAGGTAATCAATTGCTGTACCTTTTTTACATATAGTTGATTTACACTTATTTGTATTATTTGCGATGGCATAAATTGTTCGTTTTCGTTACAACGGGTGGGCGGAAATGGGCAGAGCCCCCTCTGCATCCTACCTACCGGCAGGCAGGTTTATCCGGAAGGGAGGCTTAGCTCATCGCCTGGTTGTTTATCTGATTTTCTGCTTATCTTGCTTTCGGCAATTCTTGCCCTTGACCAATTATTTGCTACTTTAAAATTACCGCTATCATGAGCCCATACTCGCGCCGTAAATTCCTGCAAACATCATCGCTGCTTTTAGCAGGGGCCGCGGTCGCATCGTCGTTTACCTCAAAAAAAGATAAACCTTTACTCAGCTTCTCTACCCTCGGCTGCCCGGATTGGGACTTTGCCCGGATAATCGATTTTGCGGCACTGCATGGCTATAGCGGACTGGAGTTGCGCGGCATTATGCGCGAAATGGATCTAACCAAAGTTAAAGAGCTGGCGACGGCCGAAAGCAGGAAGGATACGCTGCAACTGATGAAAGATAAGGGGCTGCGTTTTGTTGACTTGGCATCGTCCTGCGCGCTGCACTTTGCCAAAGGTGCCGAGCGGCAGAAGAACCTGGATGAAGGCAAACGCTTTATCGACCTGGCTCAGCAACTGGATTGCCCTTTTGTGCGCGCCTTCCCTAATAATATCCCGAAAGGACAAGATAAGGCCGTAACCATGGCACTGATCACATTAGGATTATTGGAACTGGCTGAGCATGCCAATGGGAGCAAGGTGAGCATCCTGTTAGAATCGCACGGCGACCTGGTACAGATAAGCGACCTTGAAATGGTGATGAAGGCTGCTACCCACCCTAATGCGGGCTTGATTTGGGATGTGGTGAATATGTGGAGCATTACCCGCGAGCCGCCTGCCGAAGCTTACAAAGTTTTGAAGCCCTACATCAGGCATACGCATATAAAAGATGCCAAAATACTTAAGGCCGATGAAGTTAAAAAAGGCGAAAACCTGCAATATGTACTGCTTGGCCAGGGCGATACCCCTATTTTAGAGGCAGTAGATATCCTGAAAAGGGGCGGCTACAAAGGCTACTATAGTTTTGAGTGGGAAAAACTTTGGCACCCCGAATTGGGCGACCCGGCAGTTGCAATTGCTGATTATGCAAGGGTGATGAGGGAAAGGTTGGGGTAAGCTGGAGTGGTTGAAAAAAGACCGGTTGCGGGAGGAAATGTGATGAAGTGTAGATTGGTACTGTTCTATTGTGCTTCGTTAGGTAAGGCGGTAGGTTATTTAAAGCCTGTGGAAGTTCATTTCTTTTGGCAGCAAAAGAAACGAACCAAAGAAAA
>CBFGNE010000255.1:0-5945 GCA_965649995.1 uncultured Mucilaginibacter sp. | reverse complement strand
GCGAATATAAAGGGCTGCGGTTATGAAACCCGGGTGCTGCTGGCCTGCGATGTTTCCGGATCGATGCAAACGCCGGTATCGGCTAAAAGCAAAATCCTGCTGTATGATTTGGGGCTAATGCTGGTCATGCTGTTGCAAAGTCGCTGTAAAAACGTAGAGGTTGGTATGTTTGGCGATACCTGGAAAACCATTGTGGTGCCGCGTAGTAACATCTTAGGTAACGTACAGGAGTTTTATCGCCGCGAGGGCGAGGTGGGTTACAGCACAAATGGCTACTTGGTTATTAAGGATATATTGCAGCGCCGCGCGCAGTTAGACAAGGTGTTTCTATTTACCGATGCGCAGTTATGGAATAGCTCATCAACTACAGGCGATCACATACAGCCTTTATGGTTGCGCTACAAGGCAGAGGTATCGCCAAATGCGAAACTCTACCTGTTCGACCTGAAAGGCTACGGCCAGGCGCCGCTTAAGGTATTGCGTAACGATGTTTACCTCGTAGCCGGCTGGAGCGACAAAGTTTTTGAGGTGTTAGCTGCTTTGGAAAACGGAGGCTCGGCATTAGATGCTATTAACGATATAGAACTGTAAACCAAGTATAGGGGTGCTAACGCCCCATACTTTTAAAAGAGATTAAAAAGTAGGGATGCCGTAGAAACGGGTTACTTCGCTCATGAAGGGGGTGGGCAGTGTGGCGCAAGCTGTGCTGGAGGTTCGAGTCCTCACAAGCGAGCCCCCGTCCCGCGTTCGCCTGTTGCTCCTTATAAAACATAAAAGAAGGTGTCGTAGATAAGTGTTACTTCGCATTTAACGTCCAGGTCGCCGGTTCAAGTCCGGCCATTGGTTTAGGCCAATGTAGCTCAGTTTGGTTAGAGCAGGAGCACCGAAAGGTGCATTTCACTTGTTGCTTTTAACCTTTCTTTTTTTAAATATTAAGGTGCCGTAAATGTGCGTTACTTCGTGTCGCCGGTTCGATCCCGGTCTTTGGAGCAATCCATTGTAGCTCAGTTGGTAGAGCAGTTAGCCTATTGGCTCTGCGCATATTGCCCATCGCCCTTAAGAAATAAAGAAGATGCCGTGGATCAGCGTTACTTCGCCTGTCACGCAAAAACCAAACGCTGGTTAATTGTAGCTCTTCTTTTAAAACTTAAAAGGTGCCGTAAACAGGTGCTACATCGGTTAGAACATCCGCTACAGGCGGAAGGACGTCGGTTCAAATCCGGCCGGTGATTAATTTCACAAGTAGTTCAGAAAAAAATACACATGTTGCTTTTAGCCCTTTTTAAAAATTTGAAAGATGCCGTAGGCTGGTGATACTTCATCCGGTTGAAACCGCGTAAGCGGTAGGGTTCGAATCCCAATACAGCACCTGCCGGCTGTTGCTCTCTCATTTATTTGTAAACGACATTGTAATAGGTTTCGCCCTACTCTCCTCTCAGACTTTTTTCAAATAAATTTGCGCAACTCAAAAGTTGCATATATATTTGCAACCTACAAGTTGCGTATTTGACTATTAAGACATGAAACAAGATATATTCCAGGCCATAGCCGACCCTACACGCCGGGCCATTTTAACTTTAATTGCCCTTAAAGCATTAACGCCAAACGCCATGGCCGAAAATTTTGACATGAGCCGGCAAGCAGTATCAAAACATATAAAAGTATTACACGAATGCGAATTAATAAGGCCCGAACAGAGCGGTCGGGAAATCTACTATCACTTTAACGCAAAAAAAATGCAGGAATTCGACATCTGGGTAGCTCAGTTCAGGAAAAACTGGGAAACACAATTTAACCAACTCGACGGACTATTATCATCACTTAAAGAACAGAAATAATGAACAACGATTTGCTATTTGATTTTAACGTTGACAAAGCAGCGAAAACGGTATTGATAACCCGGGAATTTAACGCAGGGCAATCCCTGGTATGGGATGCTTTTACCAAAGCAGAATTACTGGACCAATGGGGCGCACCAGCGCCAATGCGCGCCAAAACAAAGTATTCGGATTTTAAAGTAGGCGGGCGACGGTTTTACGCGATGATAAGCCCCGACGGGCAAGAGCGCTGGGCAGTGCAGGAATATACTTCCATTTCGCCTAAAACTAATTTTAAGATGTACAACGCGTTTGCGGACGAAAACGAAAACCGGGAATTACCGGGCTCAGAATGGGATCACAACTTCAGCGAACAAAACGGTGTAACAACCGTGCGGATCCACATTTACAACGAATCGTTTGAACGATTGGAGAAATTGCTGGAAGGCTTCAAAATAGGTTTCACTATAACCTTGAAGAACCTGGAAGAATTATTGAAAGCGTCATCGGAGAAATAACGTCGGCTTGTTGGTGACAACACCCAACAAGGGCTAAAAAGAAAATTAACAAAACAAACATAAAAATTATGAGAGCAATTAACCCCTGGATCAACTTTAACGGCAATGCCGAAGAAGCATTCACCTTTTACAAATCAGTTTTTGGTGGCGAGTTCACCAAGATCATCCGTTTTAAAGACCTGGCAAGTGCCGAATTTTCGGTACCAGAAGCTGAGGCAAACAAAATAATGCATATTGCTTTACCTATTGGTAAAAACAATGCGTTATTGGCCAACGATGTACCCGAATTTATGGGCCGGGTAAACGAAGCCGAGAACCGGTCGAAAATAACCGTGAGTGCAGACAGCCGCGAAGAAGCCGACAAGATATTTAACGGGCTATCAGCAGGCGGAGAGGTTGAAGGCCCCATTGGCGATGGCCCCTGGGGTACGTATGCCGGCATGTTTAGGGATAAATATGGCATTGAATGGATAGTGGAATTTGACGCGAGTTTGTAAGCGGTAAATTAAACTTTGCAAACAACGAATAATTTTGACGCTGTTGGTGTTGTTGCCAACAGCGTTTTTGTATTTCTACTTCGGGTTGACCGGCAGGCCTTTTTCCTCCCGAATAAGCTGAAAAAGGTGGTCCGGGCGAACAACCACATAATCTTTGCTGAGTGAATTAGCTACATTTTTAAAACTTGTTGGCGTTATATTGGTCCAGGGTTGCGCTTGTATGATCACGAACCGTGGCGATGTTTTATCCCAACCCGCGGCAGCCCTGGCAATATGGTCTTTCATGGCCTGTTCCGTTGTGCAGTAGTTACAGCTAAGCGCCATTCCGGGCAAGCTTTCGTTATAGATAGTGAGCCCGCCTCCTGTGTTCTGGGCAGTTAGACCAAGCAGCGATTTTGCCTGGCTGGCATATATCTTTCCAACATTAGGGTTAATACTGCCGGTGATGGTGTTCCAGATAGTGATCACCCTTAGTCCGGCACGGTTGTTATAGTCCTGGCTTTTGGCAACAAACTGTTTCAGCAATTTTTCATCAGTCCAGTTATTTGGATAAGTATACCCATAGCCCGAAGGCCCGGAAATGAGGTTATCATTGGCGGTGGAGGTTTGGTAAAAATAGTTAAGCGCGCCGGGCATAGCATCCAGCATAGCCGGCGACACGGTCCACCCCATCGGCACAGTACCCCGGTCGGGGTTATCCCAAAGTTTCCGCATCGAGTGCTCGATGAATTGTAAATTATCCCCGTCGCTTAATATAAACGCAACGTATATTTTATTTTTAAGTGCCGGCTTTGGTGGAACTGGTTTTACATGTACCACCCGGGATGTGCCGCTGTGTACGGTTAGGTTTGTGCACCAATCGCTTGCGATGGTTGCAATACCATACTTCGAGGCGCGTTCCACGCCCGGCGCTTCCTCCGGCCACCAGCCCATGAAGCTTGCACCGGGAGACATGGATGACAGAAATTTGTTTAGCAGCTCGCTCTCCCCTGTTATTTTGGGGTCGAGCCATATTACTGCGGCACCCAGGGCTACTGCATATTCGCGAAGGACGGCTTTATGGGCCTCCGGGTTCAGCCCGATCAGCAAACGGTGGTCGAGCTGCGGCCAATAGGTATCATAGAGCGATTGATAAACGGCCAGCTTACCATTAAATTTCCCACGCAGATCAAGCAATATGGGCAAATTATAAGGAGCTGCAGTTAATTTGGGCAATAATGACGGCGAAGCAATTAATGCGCCTTTGCTTTTTGCAAGCATCGTGGCCAGGTTAACGGTATGCACCTGCGTAGAATCGTAAACGATCAGCCCCGAAATTTCGCTCCGGTATTTAGTGATCAGGTTCCACTTGTCGGCAGGTTCGGTCCACTTCAAACCCAGCGACTGCAGCCAAGTATGCGGCCCTTCGGCTAAGGCATCACCCTCATACGAGAAAATACGTGGTTCGGTGCGGTTTACAATCCCCTTTAATGATGCAAACAAGTACATTTCTGCCGAAGAGGTTGAGGCGCTTTCCCTGAGCATAATCAGATCCTGAACCTGCGCAGGCGCCGGGAAAGAAGGAAGCAATTGACCGGCCGGCCATTTAACCTGCCCTATGGACGGTGTGGTAAACAAACAGAACAACAGAAGGCCTACCGCTTTAATTTTAAGCTTTTTCATCAACGGTAAATATAGCGTTAACGCATATCAGTGTTGCCTGAAAAGAAATAATCTACCACAAGTGGCAACATCAGTAAAGAAACCAACTGTTGCCGGTAAGCAAATGAACTTTACAGTTAATCAACGTTATAGTCATTCCTCAATGGCATCAATCACTGGCTTGCTGTCTACAAATTGTTCGAAGCTTGTAATTTTTCCATCTTTTAGTTTCCATACATGGGCCACCCTTGCTTTAAAAGGTTTGCCGGTAATTTTATAAGTCCCGGTATAGGTACCGTAGGTTACCACCTTATCGTCGTTGGCCACATAGTCTTCGGGTGTGAATTTATAATCAATCCATTCACTACCCAGGCGGCTGAAAACATTTTTGGTGATGCTATCCAGGCCGATGTATGTTCCGCCATAAGGGAAGCCATGGGCCTCTGTCCAGCTGATATTATCGGCTACGTATTTAGCCAGGTTTCTACCATTTTCCTCGGAAGTTTTGCCTTCATAGGTGCTTCTTACAATTTCTAAATTGTTCATTTTCTTTTGATTACGGCACAAACCGGCAGCACAATAAGCACTGCCAGGTTGAACAGAATTGCTTATTTTACCATTTCATTTCGCCGGTGTTTACTTTCGCGCCAATCTGCAAGGCTATTTCAAAAGTAAGCGCAGGATATTTTGCTTTTATAGCCGCAACCAATGCCGTTGAGGTTTTGTTGGTTTTCAAAGCGTCTTCGTAAAATTGGATATAGGTTTTGGTATGTTTAACAGCACTGATATCAAACGGACTTGCGCTATTGGCATGGGCAGGGATTACGATCGCCGGGTGCAATGCTTCAATTTTATCTAAAACAGTAATCCATTGTTTACGGGCATCTGCTGTTTGTGCATCAGCCATCCATAAATTAAATGTGGTTCCGAAGATGTTGATACCGCCTATAACGGCTTTGATAGCAGGTATCCATACAAAAGTTTTAGCCGGGAATTCTTCTAAGCCCACAATTTCTAATTTCTGGCCTTCCAGCTCGATGCTGTTGCCTTTTAATACCTGCGGTAAAATAACATTTGAGGTTACTTTGCTGCCCAGTTGGCCACCCCAAACATCTAATTTCTTTTGAGCGGTTGCCTTAATATGCTCAACTGTTGCCGGCGAAGCATAAGCCGTTACTTCAGGAAAGTATTTTTTGAATACTTCTAGGCCAAAGTAAAAATCTGGATCGCCGTGAGAAACATAAATAGCCGTTAATTTTTTTCCCGAATTTTTAATTTCCTGTGCTATATTTTCAGCATCTGCCAGGGTAAATTGCGCATCAATCAGCACGGCATCGGTTTTGCCGGATACGATGACCGATGCCACACCAAAGGCATTTTCTGATGCGTTGTAAATTTCCAGTTTTAAGTTGGTTGCTTCAATTGTTTTGAAACTTTGTGCCTGTACATCCATTTTGAATAAAATTAAAGTG
>CBFGNE010000254.1:0-5954 GCA_965649995.1 uncultured Mucilaginibacter sp. | reverse complement strand
AGTAACGGTAATACTCCGGTTTAAACGGACCTTCAACCGTAACACCGATGTACTCAGCCTGGTCCTGATCTAAAACTTCCAGTTCAACACCAATTTTGGCAAGGTGCAAACGGGCAACTTTTTCGTCGAGGTGTTTAGGCAGGGTGTAAACTTTCTGCTCGTAAGCATCAGCGTTTGTCCAAAGTTCTATCTGGGCCAAAGTTTGGTTGGTGAACGAGTTGCTCATTACAAAACTTGGGTGGCCGGTAGCGCAACCAAGGTTAACCAAACGACCTTCGGCTAATACGATAACGTCTTTACCGTCGATGGTGTATTTATCAACCTGTGGTTTAATTTCGATTTTGCTGTCGCCATAAGCGCCGTTTAACCAGGCCATGTCAATCTCGTTATCAAAGTGGCCAATGTTACAAACGATAGCTTTATCTTTCAACGCGCGGAAATGCTGCTCGCGAACGATGTTTTTGTTACCTGTTGCAGTAACTACAATATCAGCTTCGGCAATGGCGGTAGAAAGTTTTTTCACTTCAAAGCCTTCCATAGCTGCCTGTAAAGCACAGATCGGGTCGATTTCGGTAACAATAACGCGTACACCTGCGTTGCGCAGAGAATCTGCAGAACCTTTACCTACGTCGCCATAACCGCAAACAACGCCTACTTTACCGGCCATCATTACGTCGGTAGCGCGGCGGATTGCGTCAACCAGCGATTCGCGGCAACCGTATTTGTTATCGAATTTCGATTTGGTAACCGAATCGTTGATGTTGATTGCAGGCACCAATAAAGTACCGGCTTTCATACGCTCGTATAAACGGTGAACACCTGTGGTGGTTTCTTCAGATAAACCCTGGATGCCTTTAGCAAGCTCCGGGTAACGGTCAAACACCATATTGGTTAAATCGCCACCATCATCAAGGATCATGTTTAGCGGCTTGCGGTCTTCGCCAAAGAAAAGGGTTTGCTCAATACACCAGTCAAATTCTGTTTCGTTCATACCTTTCCAGGCGTAAACAGAAGTACCTGCAGCAGCAATAGCAGCAGCAGCGTGGTCCTGGGTAGAGAAGATATTACAGCTCGACCAGGTAACCTCGGCACCAAGCGCCTGAAGCGTCTCGATCAAAACAGCAGTTTGGATAGTCATGTGCAGACAGCCCGCTATACGTGCGCCTTTTAATATTTGTGCAGGCCCGTATTCGGCACGTAGTGCCATTAAGCCCGGCATTTCTGCTTCGGCCAATTCAATTTCTTTGCGGCCCCAGGCAGCAAGTGAAATATCCTTCACTTTATTTTTCACGTAGGTGGTTTCTACTGTCGACATAGCTTTTCTAATTTTTCTTCAAAAGTAAAGAATATAAATTTTTAATGAAAGGCATAGCGGTTTTGTTGCCATAGGGCAAGCGGAACCGTTGATTTCAATGATTAAATGATGTCGCTGATGCCTGAACATCGATTTACTGGATTATAAATTGCATTTTTTTTCAGAACGTCAACAGAGAAGCTTCGGGCGAAAGCGAACAGAACGTGGTGGGCAGTGCGGCAGGAAGGGCATAGGGAATGTTTGCTGAAGCATAGGGCATGAGCGGCGAAGCATGGGGCAAATTTTCACAGCCCGTGAGTTCTGTACGCTTTGCAGGGTAAAGGAACGTGCGGCAAAGAAGCCTCTCTGTTGACTTGATTTTTGGTTACTTTGTATCAAGACAAAGTAATAGCCTCCGCGGCAAATGAGCGGACGATCCCTTTATTTAAGCACTAAACTTTTAATAAGGGGGCGTTGCCTTTGGCCCGGGCTTTACGCTGCAAATCCTCGCCTTTGCCCACGCACCAAGGCCTGCCCGCGGCCGTGGGTTTTCCGCTGCAATCCCTAACGCATTTTCTATGCTGCCTTCTCCGCCCCAATAGTCTTCCCTGCAACAACCGGGGCCATGCTTAAGCTGCCATTGTGCACACCGCCCATTTCAACCTGCAACGTTGCAGTTTTAATATCGCCGGTGATGTTACCCGTGCTGCGTATCTCCAACGATGATGCATTGATATTGCCGGTAACCTTGCCATAAATGATGATCTCTTTAGTAACAATGTTGCCTTTTACCACGCCTTTTTCGCCGAGGATAAGCCCTTCATCTACGGTGATGTTGCCGTTTACGGTACCATCTATACGGGCGAATGCAGGCGCTTTGAGGTTGCCATCCAATACTGATCCTTCGCTGATGAGGGTGGAGATGGCCTGGAGGTCTAAAGCTACTTTTTCTTTTTTTGAGAATAATGCCATGGGGGTGGGATTAATGAGTGGTTGATTGAGTAAATGGTGAGTAGTTAAGTTGTGCGTCGAACGATAAGTCAGCTTTGCAACCACTCACCGCTCTCCATTCACCACTCTGCTATTACTTATTTAACGTTAAAAAATTTACAGGGTTTATTGGTTTGCCGTTTCTGCGCACTTCGTAATGCAGGTGCGTACCGGTAGAGTGGCCTGTGGAGCCAATTTCGCCTATCTTTTCGCCTACGCTTACCTGTTGTCCTACCTTCACCGTAATGCGCGAGAGGTGCCCGTACAGCGTTTGGAAACTGTTACCATGGTCTATCCGCACGCATTTGCCGTAGCCGCCATACCAGCCCGCAAAAACAACTTTGCCATTGGCGGTGCTTTTGGCTTCGTCGCCGCGACTACCCTTAAAATCAACACCCGGGTGAAACTCGGCGCTGGCGGAGTTGAACGGATCGCTTCGGTAGCCAAAAAATGAAGTGAACGAGCTCACCTTTGGGTAGCCCATCGGCGTAAAGGCAACGTTCCCCATTAGTTTGTTCAGGTAATCATTATACAGGCTGTACACTTCCTTATCAGATAGTTTTTTGCCTTCCGCATTGTTATCGCCTCCTGTGCCTTTGGTGCTGAAGCCCTTAAGCCCGCGGCGGCGCAGGTAATCGTTTATAGTTTTTAGTTTGCTTTCTATTTGCTGGATATAGCCCTGGGCAGATTGCTCTTCGCCGGCCTTTTGCATGCTTGCAGGTATCTCGCCTTTAAGTTTTATTATTTGCGATAGCAGTTGCAGGTTTTCCTGTTGATGCTTGGCGTTTTGGGCATGCAAATAAAAAATAACACCGGCCAGCGCTACAAAAACGCCTGCAACAGCAGCGGCATAATGCTTTATTCTTTTAAGGTGTTTGGTTTTTACCTGCAACGATTGGGTTTGCTGGTTGCGGTTTAATATGACAATAGTGCTTACATCAGATGTGTTTGGACTCATCGATTTAATTAATTGGGACTGCAAAGTAAACAACCTAATCCAATTATTCAAATTAACATCGCGTTAACTTGTACATTTACAATTAATTAATTGTAGCGGCAGTTTGCACAGGGCGGTTTCCAGTTTGCCGCTGGCCCGTCGCCAAATAAAAAAGCGACAGGATCACCCATCGCCATTTATTATTATACCCGAGACCTTCTGTCTCAAATCTCAAATCTCACATCTCAAATCTAAATTTACATATTCAAACTCAAATACTGCTTTGGGTTAACCGGGCGGCCGTTCTTACGTATCTCATAGTGCAAATGCGGGCCGGTAGAGCGGCCTGTTGAGCCTACTTTGCCAATAACATCGCCTACCGTAACACGTTGCCCTTCGCGCACGTTAATTTTTGATAGGTGGCCGTACCATGTCTCGAGGCCGTTGGGGTGTTTTATACGTACGCAATTGCCGTAGCCACCGGCCTTTGCAGCATAAATAACATTGCCGCTGGCGGTACATTTAACCGGCTCGCCTTTTTTGCCTTTAAAATCCAGCCCGGGGTGAAACTCGCCCCCGCCAAAATCAAAGGGGTTGCTGCGGTACCCAAAAAACGACGTGAACGAACTTAAGCGCGGGTAACCCATTGGCATATAAGCAATGTTATTTACCAGTTTATCCAGGTAGTTGTTAAACTCGCTGTACATCTTGGTATCGCTTTTTGCTTTATTGCTGCTTATGTTAACTGTTTTAAAGCTGATGCTGCGCAAGCCGCGTTTGCTTAAATAATTGTTGATGTTTTTTAATTTCGACTGGATGCTCTCAATATACCCAACAGCCTTGCTGCGGTTGCCTTCTTTCTCCGAGTTGGCCAGCATAGCTTCTTCGGTAGTTTTATCAACTTCGTTTTGTAAAGCCGCTATCTGCGAGTGCAGGCGGGTGTTTTCGTGGCTTTGCTCGGCTACCTTGCTGTTTAGCTTCATAATCGCAGCCATTAGTACCATTACCATAATAAGGCCGGCAGCTATTGCCAGTTTAAGGCTGTTAAAATGCTTTGCTCTTACCTGTACAACCCGGGGTTGGGATTGGTTTTTTTGCGTAAATATGCCCATTACCTAAACGTTTTGTTTTTAAGTTTTTTCTTTAGTTAATTAATCAGGGATCGGCGTTAACCGACGTTGCAATATAAAAACATTACCCGATATCCTGTTAATGTTTAATTATAACCCCAACGTCAATTAATGGCGATTATTCTTTCTACGTGTTTTTTTGTAAAATGATTTGGGTATTTTTGTATAAAATTTAGAATTAAGCTAACATACATATGTACCCAGAATATTTAGTTGCCCCAATGCGGGAAGAATTAACCCGGGTTGGGTTTGAAGAATTGAAAGATGCAGATGCGGTAAATAAAGCTATTAAAAGCGAAGGTACTGTATTTGTGATGGTTAACTCGGTTTGCGGTTGCGCTGCTGCCAATGCACGCCCTGCTGCCCGTATGGCATCGGCAAACGAAAAACACCCCGATCGTTTGGTTACCGTTTTTGCCGGTATGGAGCGCGAGGCCGTTGATGCCGCCCGTAACCTGATGTTGCCTTACCCTCCGTCATCGCCGTCAATGGCGCTGTTTAAAGATGGTAAATTGGTGCACATCATCGAGCGCCACCAGATAGAAGGCCGCCCTGCACAAATGATCGCCGACAACCTGATCGGTGCGTTTGAAGAATACTGCTAATTGAGAGGCAAGACTGTTAGAGTCAAGAATCAAGATAAAAAAAGGTTCGGTGCAAAACACCGAACCTTTTTTGTTTAAAACAGTATTCAAGTCTTGTCTCATGATTCTTAGTTCTTGTCTCTAAAACTTACCCTCTATTCACTTCTTAAACTCTTCACCGGGTTGCTCAACGCAGCTTTGATGCTTTGGTAACTTACCGTTAGCATGGTTATGCCTACTGCACCTATGGCTGTTGCCGCAAAGATCCACCAGGAAAGGTCGGCGCGGTACTTGTAGTTTTGCAGCCAGCCGCCCATAAAGTAATAGGCTACCGGTATGGCAAACATCAGCGAGATACAAACCAGCGCAATAAAATCCTTCGACATAAGCTGCCACAGGCTAAATACCGATGCACCCAATACTTTGCGTACGCCGATCTCCTTTGTGCGCTGCTCGGCCATAAACGATGCCATGCCAAACAAGCCCATACAGCTAATAAAAATGGCTAACAGCGTAAAAAAGCCTGCCAGTTTACCCACGCGCTCCTCGCTGGAGAATTTGCGGGCGTACTCCTCGTCGGTAAATTTATAATCGAAGGGGCTTGCCGGATCGTATTGTTTAAACGTCGCCTCTATTTTAGCCAATGCATTATGCGTACTCATTTTAGGGTTAAGGCGTATATCCACCAGGTCGCCGCCGCCCCCTGATAGTGAGAATAGCGTAGTTTTTACCGGTTCGTACGGCGAGGACATCACCATATCTCTTATCACGCCAATAACGTGGTATTTATAGTCGCCGCTTTTTACAATGGCGCCTACCGGATGTTTCAAATTCATAAATTTTACCGATGCCTCATTGAGGATAAGTGCAGCTGAATCAGCCTTAATATCTCTCGAAAAATCGCGGCCATCTATCAGCTGCCATTGGGCCACTTTGCCAAACTCGGGCGTTATGCGTATAAAGGCAAAATCGTCCTGCAGGTCCGGCGCTTTGCCTTCCCAATCGAAACCGCTGCTGTT
>CBFGNE010000253.1:0-5957 GCA_965649995.1 uncultured Mucilaginibacter sp. | reverse complement strand
GAGCGATAAAAAACGAATTTAAAGGTTAAAACCATTCGAAGTTTCAAAACCATAGCTATCAGTAGCAATTAAAATAGCCGATGCTGTCTCAATCATTAAACTAACCAATTTTCAAACGCGCCTCGCCATCGCATAAATATTATTTTTTTGCCGATTATACATGTTTAAACAAATAATAATATTGTTATACATACATTAATATGCTGCGGTTCCCGATTGGCAAACGGGGCAAAAATGGTTTTGGATTTAACACCTGGCAAAGGCAGGGTTATCATCGCCCTTTATATAAAGACAGTGGCAATTTCTTGTTTAAACACGTAAAAACATTGCCTATTTAATGAATCTCCGTCTATCGCACGTTATAATTAATGTACAACAACTAATAAGAAAAACGGCGCATCGCAAATGTTAAATTTGCAGGTTGTTGTTTAAAACACTTGGTGATATCAAATACTATTTAATAACTTCGGCGTATCTATTACTGGTGGCATCCGCCACTATTGTGATAAGGTTTAGGTTAAAGCCCCCAAGCAGCGAGTGTGAGGGGGCTTTTGTTGTTTATGGGCTTTCCAGGAAAACAAAGGCGAACATATAAACACCTGTGTTAAGGTTGTATTAAATAAATAAAATTTGTTTGTTAAGCCCCATGTATAAACTTGTACCATTTTGTACAAGGACCGCTACCCGTATTTCGATACCTTATATGCATATTTACACCGCTAACCTTTAACCAATTTTTAAATGCCAAATACAAAAACACCCGGTTTGCTACTAACCGGCATTATAGCAGCGCTAATTGCAGGCACGCTGGATGCGCTTGCAGCGGTATACATACTTGCCGGCGGGCAGGCCAGGATGGTATTTAGATACATTGCCGCAGCTGCCATAGGCCGCGAACAGGCTTATGTGATAGGCGACAGGGCTACATTAATGGGGCTGGGCTTTCATTATTTAATAGCTGCAATTTTTACGGCGTTCTTCTTTTTCCTTTACCCGCGCGAGGCCTTCCTGCGTAAAAACGCCGGTTTGGTTGCCTTTATTTATGGGCTGCTGATTTGGTTTGTTATGAATTTGCTGGTATTGCCGGTTACCAAACTGAAGATAGATATCAACAAATTTACCTTTAAAGGCCTTACCACCGGGGCGGCCATCCTGGTTGTGTGCGTGGCACTCCCCATAGTATTGGCGCGGTATTGGTACGAGGGGCGTAAGAAGGCGGTTTAATAATTACGCTGTCATAATCGCCTAAAAATATACAAGGGCGTTTTATAATTCAAAATTCCTACAGAATTGTTGGTTACCATCGCACAAACCAATTGTGATGGCTTCGGCAATACTAATAAGGCGTGCTTCTTCCTTTGTAACTTCGCTGCTCAGCAGCCAACTCCCCGCAGGGATGTATTTTCATAACCTGGCGCATACACAGGATGTGGTTAACGCTGCAGAGGAGATTGGCCGAAACAGCGGGGTTGATAAAAAGGAAATGGATATTGTAAAGCTGGCGGCCTGGTTTCATGATACCGGCTATTGTTATGCCTACACCGGGCACGAGGACAACAGCATTGCTATTGCCGCCACATTTTTGAAACAGCAAAATTGCGATGAGGATATCATCAACAGCGTAATGGATTGCATCGTTTCTACCAAAATGCCGCAACTGCCACAAAACTTAGTTGAGCAGGTAATGTGCGATGCCGATATGTTCCATTTGGCAAAAGATGATTACCTTAACTATGCCCTGCGCCTCCGCATGGAATGGGAAGCTAAGCTCCCCAAAAAACATACCGACGAGGAATGGCGCGAGCTAAACCTCAATTGGATGATAAGGCATAAATACTTTACCAAATACGGCCAAACCGTTTTACAGGAAAAAAAGCTGGCCAATATAGATAGGTTGCTAATCCTGTAACCCTATCGATCTGTCTAAATGCGTGTACCCGCCATCTACGTAAGTAATTTGCCCTGTAGTGTGGCTCGATTTTGGCGACAGCAGGAACACCACCGTATCAGCAATTTCTTCCATAGTGGTCATGCGTTTACCAAGGGGTATTTTTGAAGTGATGGATGCCAGTTTTTCTTCGGGGTTTGGCAGGGTTTTTATCCATCGGTCGTACAGCGGGGTGTAGCACTCGGCAACAGCCACGGCATTTACCCGGATATTATGCGGTAGCAGTTCTACGGCCCATTCGCGCGTAAGGGCGTTGCGGCCACCGTTGGATGCAGCGTAGGCAGATGTACTCCCCTGCCCTGTATCGGCCACTTTAGAAGTAATATTAACTATACTCCCCTGCGATTTAATAAGTTCGGGCAGGGCATAATGCGCCACCATGTAGTAATGTATCAGGTTTTTGTGGAGCGATTGCACAAACTTTTCGTAACTGCCGTTTAGCAGCCCAACGCCGTCGTTTTCGCCTGCATTGTTCACCAGCCCGTCTATGCGGCCGCATTGTTTAATTACTTCTGCAACGGCGCGTTCGCAAGCTTGCGGGTCGCTTAGTTGTGCAACGGTGTGGTAAGCTTTGCCACCGGCCTGCTCTATTTCTGCTACCGTTTTTAAATTCTCCGCTTCGGTGCGGCTAATGATGAAGGGTATAGCGCCTTCGTTGGCCAGCGATACCACTATGCCTTTACCAATACCGCGCGCGCCGCCGGTTACTATTACTACTTTGCCTTTAAGCTGTAAATCCATTTTTATAAGTTGTAAAATAATGCCGCATTACCGCCCCAAAACTTATCCTGTTCTGTTTTGGTAAATGCTGCCATATATTGTTGTAAAAATTCTATTGTTTTGCCGTAGCCACCTGCAACAAGGCATACCGGCCAATCAGACCCGAACATCAGCCTATCCAGGCCAAAGGCTCCGAAAACCACATCCAAATAAGGTTTAATATCTGCGGGTTGCCAGTTATCCCAATCGGCCTCGGTGCAAAAGCCGCTTACTTTGCAAAGCACATTTTTGTGCTGCGCAATGGCATGTATCTCGCTGGCCCATGGCTCCAGTTCCTGCGCTTTAATGGCAGGCTTGGCCAGGTGATCTATCACAAATTTTTGATTTGGGGAGGCTGCCACCAGTTTTTCGGCATAGCTTAACTGCTTATGCGTTATTAAAACATCGTAAGTAAAGCCATACTGGTGCAATTGGGAAATACCCCGCATAAATTTTTCGCCCAGCATAAACTCGCCTGGCTCTGCTTGTAAAACGTGGCGGAAGCCTTTTACAACGCTGTACTGTTTATAATGCTGCAGGCGCTCGGCAAGGTTATCTGCCTGTAGGCCTACCCACCCTACTACGCCTTTTATAAAAGGGTTTTGCGTGGCTAATTGTACCAAAAAATCGGTCTCCGTTTCGCTTTGGCTGGCTTGCACGGCTATGCAGGCATCTATGCCATTTGCAGCCAGCACGGGGTGCAGGTCTGCCGGGTAAAAATCGCGCTGAATTACAGCCATGTCATCGGTTATCCAGGCATCCCGCAACGGGTCGAACTTCCAAAAATGCTGGTGCGAATCTATCCTCTGCATAAAATTACAACTGAAATATTTTATCCATCAAAATCCATTTCTCGCCGGGCTTTGCACCGGGTAGCGGCTTTTGGAATTTCCACATCAACTGCTCCCACTCCTGTACTTTTGGGTTAGCGGCATCTGCAGCGCCTTTAGCTTCAAAGCTGAAACTGTCGTTCACCTCCATAATCATAAAAAGGCGGTTGGCGTAGCGGTATATTTCCATGTTTTCTATCCCGCTGCCGGTGATGCTTTGCAAAATTTCGGGCCATACCTGTTGGTGGTAGCTTTCATATTCGGCAATTAGCGCGGGATCATCCTGCAGGTCGAGCGTAAGCGTGTAGCGTTTCATTTGGTTGATAATTGATACGCAAGTAAAGAAAAATATTGCAGTTTAAATTACTAAATCCGCTAAAAATGTAGTGTTGACAGGTAAATTCAGCGATATGAGCGGCCGCTTAAATGATAGTAGCACGGCGCAGCAAAAAAACGGCTTAAATGCCTTTACTTTTTGCCGTTAAAACTAAACAGTTGGTTTTGTGTAGTATAAACATGAAAAAGGGGGCCTTGTATATACTGTTATTGATGGCTGCGTTGGGTTGCGGTGGCCCCGAAGAGCCAACCTACGTAATAACAAGCGCCGGGGATACGGTGAAGAAAACGCCCGAGGGCATTATACCGCCCCCAAAACCCGACAGCGCCGGGCAAACCACCCGGATAATAACAGGGCAAACCACACCTTTAGAACTGGTTACCTTTGCCCAAACGCTTACCGGCGTACCCTACAAATATGGCGGCACCACCCCGGCAGACGGTTTCGACTGCTCGGGCTTTATCACTTACGTTTTCAATCATTTTGGCATAGCCGTTCCGCGCACCTCGGTTGGCTTTACTTATATGCACCGCGAGGTGGACCTGAAAGATGCCAAAACCGGCGACCTGGTACTTTTTACCGGTACCGATAGCACCATACGCGTAGTGGGGCATATGGGCATCATTTTAGCCACGCCCGGTCAGGAATTGCGGTTTATCCACTCCACATCGGGCCACGATAACCTGGGCGTTACAGAAACGCCGATGAATAGCTATTACGTAGGCAGGTATATGAAAACGGTGAGGGTGTTTGAGTAGCGGAAAAAATGCCGAACACAGAATTTCGAATAATGAATATCGAATTTTAAAACTTCGGTATTCGACATTGGACATTCGGTGTTCGATATTAGGGCTTCCTCTTTGCCATCCCGACAATTTTCCCCTATCTTGCCTGCACCAAATAACCCTATATATGAAACGCAGAAACTTTGTGCAAAGCTCCATGCTGGCCGGCAGTGCTTTACTTACAGGCGGTATTGTAAATGCTGCTGCATCCCCTAAAAATACTTCATCCGCCGCGGGCAAACCCTTCAACCTTAATTATGGCATACACGATGGTATGTTTAAAAACCACGCCGGCAATGATTTTGTGGACCAGATAAAGTTTGCTTACGAGCAGGGTTTCCGCGCTATAGAGGATAACGGCATGAGCGGCCGCCCGGTAGAACAGCAGAAAAAGATAGGCGATACTTTGGCAAAACTTGGCATGGCCATGGGCGTATTTGTGCAGCCGGGGCTAAGCAACGACGGCAATATGCTGGCTTCGGGCAAGCAGGAGCATGTAGATAATTTTGTAAAATCGTGCCGGCAGGCGGTAGAAGTAGCCAAACGTATTAATAGTAAGCTGGTAACGGTTGTGCCCGGCGATTTTGACCGTTGGCTGCCCATTGGCGTACAAACCGGGCATGTAATAGAGGCCATTAAAAAAGGCACCGCTATTTTGGAACCTGAGGGCATTATGATGGGGTTAGAGCCCCTTAGCGATAACCCAAACCTTTTCCTCCGCACGCCCGACCAGGCCTACGAAATTTGCAAGGCCGTTGGCAGCCCAAACTGTAAAATACTGTACGATATGTACCACGTACAGCGCAACCAGGGCAACATCATCCCAACACTGAATTTATGCATCGACGAAATAGGCTATTACCAAATTGGCGACAACCCCGGCCGTAATGAACCCGGCACCGGCGAAATGAACTACAAAAACATATTTAAACACATTTACGATAAAGGCTACCGCGGCATAATGGGCATGGAACACGGCAACGCCGGCAAAGGCAAAGAAGGCGAACTGGCCCTGATAAAAGCATACAGGGAAGCGGATAGTTTTATGTAAGGGGGAGGATAGGTTAGCGTGGATAGTTAAATATCGGCAGCTAATCGTCGGCGTTTGCTTCGGATGGCGAAGAATATCATTAATAAAAATGCGATTGCGGAAGGCCAAAATCTCGAAATGGTGGCTAAAAGAGGTAGTTCTGAACGATTATAAACGATTTCAAAATAGTCGTGTATGGGATGGGGCACCCGCCCCCACTCTGTTTTTACCGGTTTAAACAATGTGTAAAATACCTTATTTTGATAAG
>CBFGNE010000252.1:0-5966 GCA_965649995.1 uncultured Mucilaginibacter sp. | reverse complement strand
ATTTTGATTCTGATGCTTGTGTCTGCGGCGTCCATTGCGTCATGGCAAAAGGGGTACATACTGATGGTATTGTATTGGCAAAATTTTCCTGCACCGAGCCTAATTTTAATGCTGATGGCGTAGTACTGCTTGCCGTTCCGGATAAGGGATTAACATATTTAACAAGGTTTGACTCCTGTGCAAATGCCCCCGCGCATGTCGTAGATAATAGTATTAATAAAAAAAACACTCTTGCATTTAACGTCATTACTAATCGTAGTGAAGATTAATCTCAATTCTAATATGGTAATAATATTCAATGCCGTTTAGCTTACTAAACGGCATTGAATAAAATCTATAATTTAACAGTTGCCGGAAGGTATTTAGCGATCAGATCTTCATAATAAGGTTTTAATTCAGAAACCACGGGCGGCTCCGGGCTTTTTGAATACAGGTCATAAGGATTAAATTTATCAACCCATTTAAACATCTCATGGTCATGTGCATTAAGTAAATGATCATAAGCATGCTCACGATGCTGTGAATAAAATGAGTGATAGCGAATCATGTACAAGCCGGGTTCAGGCAGATAATCCTTTGTTAAATGATACAGGTATTCATCATGCCCCCATGATAAATGCACGTTGTCCATTCCGCAGTGCTTCGAGTAAACACCATATTTGGTATTGTAGCGCTCATCATTTACATCAGGATTATCCGAAAAAAATTCAGGATAAACTATTTTGTCCGAAAACTTACATCCTACCGGGTATGAGTCGCCCACAACGTTCCATTGCGGCTCGCCAAACAGGCAAAGTACCTTACCCAGGTCATGTATAAAACCGGTAAGCACAAACCAGTCCGGGTGCCCGTCGGCGCGTATGGCTTCGGCAGTTTGCAGCAGGTGCTGCAGCTGATCAAGTTGTAAATCAGGATCAGAGTCATCTATTAGTGTATTAAGGTACTCCATTGCTGACCACCACGGCATTTCCTTCTTGTCAAACTTCAAAAAGTTAGCCTTTTTGGCTAAAACATTTTCATAGGTTTGATATTTATGATTAAGCCGGTAAAACTCACGCACGCCGTCTATCTCCGGGCTGTCATAGTTTCTGAATTCATCCTTTTCCTTAGCCGGCTTTCCGGCCTCCGGGTATCTTTTAAGTACATCCTCGTCCCAATCTTCAAGACTGTGTAAAGGCGACATTTCATCTTTAGGTAGTTTTGTCATAACTTTTATGGTTTAATAAGACTCTTTTTATTTGTGTAACTGTTTTACCAGCCGCCCGGATAAATAAATAAAACTGTGTAGTCGCAGCCTTAACGATGGTTGATTTATAATAAGTTTAACCGGATAATTTAAAGTTGATAAAATTTACGCTCATATATGATTTACCACAGCCTTTTATTTACGTAATCGTTTACGTGCTAATAATAAACCTATGCCGTTATTGCACCTTTATATTTTGCCCGGCGCTGCCGGGGATCCTGATGTGTTTTAAGATCAGGCGGCTTACCTTATTGAGCAATATCACGGGTTTCATTTTTACCTGCGGGATACTTAACGCATTTAGGTTGAGCCCATGTACATCATCGGCAATAAAAGCAGGGCGATAATCGGCTCCTTTACAGGTTAACACCATATTCTTAATTTTGATGCCATCAGCATGCCTAATATAAAAGCCCCATGCTGGCAATTCGCCAAACATGGAGAATTCGGGATAGTTAGGTATTCTTTCGGGTACTTTTTCAAGAGAATCTATCCCAAAATGGGCTACCTTCTTTTTTGCGCCTCCGGCATAATTGATGATAATATTTTCAAGCGTGACGCCCTCTACCCTGCTACCCGGTATTCCAGTAACAGATGATGGAAAAACATTATGTGGCTCCATAACTACAGGCCCTTCCATGGGGTAACCGGCATCGGGCTTACCCGCCGGCACATCAACTTTTACATTGCCAATATATACCCTACGCAAGATTCCCGCAGGTGCTTTTTGGTTACGATGACCCAGCCTTATCACAAGAGCATTACCCGTATTGGTGGCCTTAATATTACGGATGTCAATATCTTCAAGTGTTCCACCGTCAACAGTTTCAATCGCTATTGCCGATCGGTAAGTGTCATAAACGCTGATATTTCTGATGGTTATCTTTTTGAATGCACCATGCGAAGCGGTGCCGAATTTCACTGCGCTTGCGCTTGAACGCACCCTGCAATTAGCAATGTAAATATTTTCGCAGGCGCCATTCCGGTCTTCGGATTTTAGGCAGATCCCGTCATCGGCAACATTAAAAAAACTATTGGTGAGCTTTACATTTTTACAATCCACAATGTCTATCCCATCGTTGTTCCAGTAGGTAACACTTTCCACCTTTATACTGTCAATCACCAGGTTTGAGCAGTTTTTATAATTCTGTATCCAGCATAAGCCGTTTTTAATGGTTATGTTTTTAATGTTTATATCGCCGCAGTTTTTAAACTCAATAAGTTTAGGCCGATTATCTTCTGTTGGCCGCATCTGGTGCCAGGGATTGGGCGTGCGCCATTCCGTATCAATTAAGGTACGGGCATTTAACCGGCGGTAAATATCCTTTAGTAAATCCTCTCCCTGCCCATCAATAGTTCCCTGCCCGGTTATAGCAATATGGCGCTGATTGTTTGATACGATAAGTGGGGATGCCTTACCTTCGCCATAATCAGCCCGGATGGCGCTTCCCAACAAAACTGCATTTTTGCCAAGATGCAATTCAACGTTTGATTTGAGGGTGATAACCCCGGTAACAAACTTCCCGGCGGGAACTAAAACCAGGCCGCCGCCATTGGCCGATGCTTCGTCAATAGCCTTTTGAATTGCTGCTGTATTGTTAGTTTTGCCGTCGGCTATGCTTCCATAACGTTTAATATTATAGGTTTTTATTTGTGCCGATACGGTTATACTGATAAAACCAGGTAACAAAAGGACGAAGATTTTGAAAACGTTTTTCATTTAAATATTTGATATAATTGGCTAAACTTTTAAAAATAACTTATTGCGATACAGGAGGTATAAAATCAGGAGTTGCACCATGGTAACACTTACAGCTGTCCACACGGCTTGCCATGCCACCGGGGTTAGGTGAACAAGTCCTCCGAACAAATAGGCTGCAGTATGGCCGAAATTAACCAGGCCTTCTGAACACAGGTAAATCAATATAGAATTGGTTCCTATCCATACAAAAGGGATAGCCCATTTTTTAAGCCCTGCTACATCAATAACCAGGTAAAATAACGATAAAAAGATCATGCTCCAACCACCCACATATAACACGAACGAACTTGACCATAGGCGTTTATTGATAGGAAACTCCGGGTTCCATAGCCAGCCCAATCCAATTAATAACATACCTGCCCCAAAAAGCAACAGCCCTTTTTTGAGCATAGACCAGCGGGGCGATTCTAATTTTAAAAAGCTCCCCGTAAACACACCAAGCAATGCTGTGCCTATTGCGGGGATTGTTGAAAGTACGCCCTCGGGGTCATGTATTTTATCATGCAACCTACCGGGCAAAAGCAGCCTGTCAACATACGATTCGAGCGAACCTTGCATAGTTAACACGCCGGCTCCGTATCCGGGCACGGGGATAAGCAACATGGCCGCCCAATAGCCAATCAAGATCCCTGCAAACCAAAGCATTTGCACGCGTAAGTTAAAATTGAGATAGATGAGGCCGGCAAAAAACCAGGCCAACCCTATACGGCCCAATACGCTGGCAAAACGCGTGTTTTCATACCCATTAAATTTAAGTGCACAATTTACCACCATTCCCAGCAGTATAAGTATTAACGTGCGCCGCACCATGGAAAGATACATATCCCGCTTGGTTTTTGCCGGCAGTTGACTGGCCGATTGAACACCCGCCTTAGCAATTTTATTACCTGTAGAATAAGGCATTGATACACCAGCGATGAACAGAAATAATGGAAATATCATATCATAAAAAGTGATGCCGTTCCATTCCGTATGGTGCAGCTGCCCCGAAAACCACAAAAGCAGGGGCCACCGGGTAACCTTCGCCAACGTATGAATGATCTGTTCGCCGCTCATGATCCAAAACATATCAAACCCACGAAGCGCATCAAGAGAGACCAGTCGTTTGGTTGGTTTTATAATCGATAAGGACGTCATTTTTAGCTATTCATTATTTATAAGCCGCAGCTATCCGTTTACGATATTTATTGTAAATAGCATTGGCCTGGCTTACGCTGCTGCCGCTTGCCTGCAAAGGGTAATTTTTATGGCTGTTTACCCACTGCCATTCCCATTGACTGATTGATTTATCAAAGCCCGTTACATCAGCCTCCTTGCCCTGTTGTAACGCATCATTTAGCAAAGCGAAAAACTTTTCCCAACGGACTTTATAGAAATCATTGAACAAACCACTCCATTGCCTGCATGAGTACTCATGCAACGGACTTTTGGCATCGCCCCAAAGAGTGATCAGGTCGCGGGCATTGCGTTCATATAGGTCCTTTTCGGCTATTGTATTGCCTTGTTTACGGGCATCAGCCAACCATGGCCCCAATAAAAAATCCTTACGGGTTGCTAACAATGCATCCATATCACTAATGAATTGGAGGTATTCCCCGCTGTACCTTTTAAACCCGGCTATGTCTTTTTGACGATAAGCATCTACCCATTTTTTTTGCAACGGCAACGCGTAGTTGGCCAGTGCCTGCCGGGTAATATCTACCAGGTCATAACGGAAGCCATCACTATTACTACAGGTTGGGATTGCCTTCATCATGGCATCCCATGCAGGTAAAAAATCTTTGGGTTTGTAGTTAAGGGTAGTATGTGTCCATACCGTATTTGAATCAAGCGTTGGCCGGCCGGTAATAATAGATTCCGATCCATCCCTTATAACTTTCCCACCACTGTAAACGGTATTGCGCAATACTTTCCAGGCCTGTTCGGTATATTTATTAATATGACCGTAACGATTTAACTGGTATTTATTTACCCATTCATCAAGATTGATGGGTTTGTCCTGCCAGGTGTTAGCGGTCATGAGCTCGTAAAGCACCGGGTTTTGTTCGATGGCTTCCATAGTAAGGCCTATCCCCTTCAGTTGCTTTGATTTTGGATCGTTCAGCGCTGCAGCCGGGCCATTGGCCACTTCATTCATGCGGCCAAAAAGTACAATGTTCCCCCCAAAATTGTGCAGCATATTCCATATCCAGGGTTTCCCGTAAAAAGCATCGGTACGTTTCCAAACCGGTTGAATTTCGGCGGCAAGGTCAAGAATGATCATGTGTTCATTGGGCACTGCATCCAGCAGGGCTTTGATCTGGGGGGCATTCCAAAATTTCCTGTCGCTGTAAAAAAGCCAGCCTTGCATTACCCAGATTGCTTTTGGGTCGGCATTGCTCATGCCCTGGTACACCCGTGAACTTAAGGCTGAAAGATAAGTAGTATCATTGGTTGGCGGTTCGTTCTCATTAAAGGTATCAGCAGAGTATAAATGATCCGTTCCATAAAGCTTGGTTTGTGTTTCAATAAACTTACGGCCTATTTCGGCAAAAAGCGGGTCTTCAGTATCCAGTATGTAGGTATCGGCAAAGCCGTTTTTCCAATTTGTTTGTTTAAGTTTTGACGCCGGAAAATGCTTTTGGAATGACGGCGGCACATGCCCGGTGAAGGATTGTAAAATGGGTTTCATGCCCAGGTCGCGTTCGCGATGCACTATTTTTTGCTGCAAATCGCGGTGGCTTTGTATCCAGCTTAGTGGCAAAGGGCCACCCCAGCCATCAAGGTTGCCCATCCAAAA
The DNA here is from genome assembly GCA_965649995.1 of uncultured Mucilaginibacter sp. GTDB lineage: Bacteria > Bacteroidota > Bacteroidia > Sphingobacteriales > Sphingobacteriaceae > Mucilaginibacter. The sequence goes on along the minus strand of CBFGNE010000252.1, from coordinate 179 downwards.
CCACGAGAAATAAGCCGGACCGCAGAAGAACTCATTCAGATCAGCGTCAGAAAAGCCCATGCCTTTGTAAACTTCATACCAGGTATATTCCTGACCGGTTAATGCCAGCGGCATATTGATGCCATGCAAGGCCATCCAATCAATCTCCTTTTGCCATCTTTCCCAATCCCACCAGCTCA
>CBFGNE010000251.1:0-5970 GCA_965649995.1 uncultured Mucilaginibacter sp. | reverse complement strand
TGATGCAATAACCGGCGGGAAGTTATTCTCGAGGACGATGTCGTTCAATTTTTTCACTGTAGTTCGGTACAGTTCGGGGTCGTGTGTAACTTTTTGATAATCAGATTTTTTGCAGGATGAAATAGTTAAAACTACACCGGCGAGCAGTAACATGTAGCGGTTCATAATTATGTATTGGTTAAAGAAACACAGCAGCATTTAAGCAGCGGGTTTATTGGGATTTTTCTTTGTTTACAGGCTAATATAGCGTTTTTATAGTAATTGGCAGGCATAAATTCAGTTTGATTTTAACACCCTGAATTAGTTACTTTTGCATCGCAAAAAGCGCTTCTGCCTTTTAAATTATTTGTCTTGTTATCCATCTTTATGAAGAAACCGGCTCTATTAGTACTCGGCCTATTGTTATTGGCATTCATCAGTATCTACTTTATAATACCGCAAAACATTACAGCTACCAGCACCGTAACTGTTGACGCTACCGATGGCAATGTATTTAAATTCCTTATTAAAAAAGAGGCTTGGCCTAAATGGTGGCCCGGTACGCATAACCGTAAAGACAGCAGCTCTTTTGCTTACAATGGTGTAATGTACACGATAAAAAAAGATGCCAACAGCTATATAGAAGTAAACATTAACACCGGCAAATTAGAATTGGACAGCAAGATAAATTACCTTGCAACAGAGGATGGTGCTACCGATGTGAGGTGGGATGCCGTTAAACAAAGCAGCCTTAACCCCTTTGCGCGTATTGCTGAATTTGTACGGATAAAAGCTGAGCAAAAGGATATGGACAGCGTGTTAACCCAATTTAAACAATTTATTCAAAAAGACATAAACGTTTACGGGCTGCGCATAAAAATAGATAAGGTGAAAGACGGTGTGATGCTTGCCACCAACACCGTAACCAAAACACCACCTACGGACGGCGCGGTATATAGCATGATCGCTGATCTGCGCAAACAAATAGCTGCACAAAATGCTACAGAAACCAATAAACCGATGCTGAACGTTACCCAAGTTGACAATAGCGAATACCATGTTATGGTTGCCATACCGGTTAATAAGGAAATAAAGCCGGGAGTAAATTCGGTTATTAATAAAATGGTAGTAGGCGGTAATATACTCCAAACCGAGGTAAAAGGCGGGCGAAAAACCATTGATAATGCGTTTGTACAATTACAAAATTTCCGTAAAGACTATAAACTTACCGGCGTTGCCATGCCTTTTGACCTGATGGTAACCGATAGGAGCATTGAAAAAGACACCAGCAAGTGGGTTACAAAACTATATTGGCCAATACTTTAGCGTGCTTATTTGGTTATCAATAAGAGCTTACCTTCGTAAGTAACCACGATATACCCCTCACCTGCCGCCGTTTTGATCAATTGCGGGCCTGCCATCTCCTGAAAATTGAATAGCGGGTTTACCCAATACTCGGGCAGCGAGAGCTGTTTGGTTTGCTTATTATAGCGCATAGCAACGATACCTAATGCATCATATTTTCCTTCGTAAGGTACCACTCCCCAAAAGTTTCCATTGAGTAAAACATCGCCTTGTTTATTATTTAGCGCGGTAATAGAACGTATGGGTGCTTGCTGGTACAGGTAGGGTAGTTCGGTTGCAGTTTTAGCGTTTAGTATGTCGCTGATAAAAATACTTTTAAACTGATTGGCTACCAATCGTTTATCATCTATTAGTTTATCCTGAAAAATCTCCCCGGTCGTTTTATCGGCCATTTTCTGAAAGCTCAGGAACTCCTTCTTCAAATAAGGCAACTCCTGCTCCAAATCATTCTTGGGACGGAACGGGTAATATTTCCCTTTATAAAAGTACGATAAAACCAGGTCGTTTTTCCCGTCGTCGTCTAAATCCTGATTGTAGGCGTATAACGGTTGCGTAGCTGCAACGTTGTATTTGCTGTTGTCGCCCCAATTGCCCGCTAACAGGTCGGCTTTGCCGTCGCCATCTAAATCAGCCACCGTTGCAGATTGCCACCAGCCGTTGGCATCATCCAACAAAGGCGATGAAAACTTAACCAGTTTTTTGTTCATGTTAAGGAATATCTGCACTGGTGCCCATTCTGATGAAACTACAATATCGCTGTTGCCATTATGGTCGATATCGGCTGCCGAGATATTGGTGATGTAAGGTATACCAGTTAGCTGTTTATAAGCATTTTGGGCCGCAGTTACAAAAGCTCCGCCGCCTTTATTAAGCAGTACAAGCCCATTTGCCGGTGTGGTATAATCCACAAAAGATACAGCAGCGCTAAAAAACACATCTGTTAAGCCGTCACCATTAAAATCGTACAAAAATAGTTTGGCTACCGCCGCGTCCGGTTTTGGCAATGCCTTATATTCGAATTTATAATTGCCTTTGTTGATATACAAACGCGGCCCCACGCGTTTATCGGGTTCCGCAAACGGATTGCTGGCACTCATTACTACCAAGTCGGGGAGCCCATCGTCATTTACATCTGCCCATTGTGCTTCGGTGTCGCCGTAACTTTTAAATGCGGTGAATGCTTCCACCGCTATTTTAGTAAAGCCGATACCTTTGTTCCCTGCCAAGATATATTTTTCCTCTCCGGGAATCCCGCCTACATAAATGTCATCCAGCCCATCTTTATTGGCATCACCCACTGCAACCGGTGGGGTGTGGGGCAAATAGGTATGCGGAAGCAAGTTGTAGTAATTAAAATCGGGCGTATCGTATTGTTGCAAAGTAGCAAGGATACCGGCCTTTACCTGTACAGATGTAAACTGCGCACCACCTTTTATAAAATTGTCAACCAGCGCTACCATATCAGTTGTGGTTTGCGTTTGGCTCTTGTTATAAGTAACAAGCGTTTTTTTGTTCGGGCTGAAATTTTTTATTACCTGGTACGAATTATCCGGCCAAACCACCATCAGTTCAAGAGGCTTATCGCCAGGCAAAAACGTAAAGGTGAGGTTATTATTTTGCGTACTTTCATAAGCGGTGCTGGTCTGTATTTCCTGGTGATCTATCTCTTTTGCCGAACGCAGGAAGAACCTTGTACCAATGCCGTCACGGTTTAATCCGGCATATTTCACGCTGAAATTGAGATACGAAGGTTTGGCATCCTTTGCTTTTTCCATCGTCATGTTTTGGTAAATGAAAGCATGGGCATCCATGTTATTGGTGACCATATCCAGGTCGCCATCGTTATCCAGGTCAATAGCAACGGCCCCTGCAGATACTGAAGTATCCCGCATGTCGTTGCCTTCGGATATATCGGTAAATTTCAGTTTGTCGCCGCCATGGTACAGGTAATTATGCACCTGCCCATCGGGCATCAGGTTTATTTTCTCCTTATCGAAAAACCGGCTGGTTTTAAAATCTTTTATCACATTAGGGTCGCCGAGGTATTTCAAGTAATCCATATCGTTTAGGCGCTTTTTGATGCCGTTACTAAAGAAAATATCCTTGTGCCCATCCATATCAAAATCCTGCACCAAAGGCGACCAGGTCCAGTCTGTTGCCGACATACCCGAGTACAGACTTACATCTACAAATTTATTACCGTTGCCAACGTTTAGCTGCAGGCTATTTTTTGAATATTGATAGTAATACCCGGCATTCACCTCCTGGTTGTAAATATCCAGCGGTTCATCGTTGATAGTTGATTTAAGCACTTTCATCTCCTCGGGAAGCATATCGGTGCTTATTACATCCAAATGCCCATCCTTATTTACATCGCTAATGGCGTTCCCCATCGAAAACAAGCTGGTATGCCCGAACGCGCTTTTGAGTTCTTCTTTAAAAGTGCCGTTTCGTTGGTTTACGTAGTAGTAATCCTGCTCAAAAAAATCGTTGCTTATGTATATATCATCCCATCCGTCGTTATTCAGGTCGCCTATACTTAGCCCCAGCCCGTAACCTATTGGCGCCGAATAAATACCCGACCCTTGTGTAACATCAGTAAATTTTCCGTTATTATTTTTAAATAAATGGTCGCCTGCATCATGGCTGTATTTAAAGCGCTGTGTACTGTCGCCATAAGTGTCGTTACTATGCACAGATGAAGTGAGCAGCAACATATCCAAGTCGCCGTCTTTATCGTAATCGAAAAAACTTGCCTGTGTAGAGAAGCCGGCAAAATCGAGCCCGTACCTGGCTGCAGATTCTGTAAAAGTTAAGTCGCCGTTGTTGATATAAAGCTGGTTTTTGCCTTTAAACCCCTTAAAATTTGATACGACGCAAACGTAAATATCCTTTAGCCCGTCGCCATTTATATCTACTACGGTAACGCTGGTCTTCCAATTGCCGGCGCCCTTTAGCCCGGCTTTTGTGGTAATATCTTCAAACGCTAAGTGGCCTTTATTAAGGTATAATTTATTTTCGCCCTGGTTAGATGTGAAATAAAGGTCTTCCAGCCCGTCGTTATTAAAGTCGGCAGAGGCAACGCCGGCACCATTATAAAAATAAAGGTAATCAAGAATGTTAACCGAATCTGTTACGATGTTATGGTTTATAAAGTCGACGTGGCTGTCTTCTGTTGCCACCAGCTTAAAAATACCATCACCAGCTTTCTTTTTTTCGCAGGAATTGAAAAAAGCAAGGCAAGCCACTATTGCGCAGCAAGCCGCCACGATAGATTTTATAGCAATGCCCGATTGATTAGGTAAGCGTTTTGCGCGCTTTGCTTTTTTCATTTTATAAATATTCCGGGTTATCCACCGTCAGTTCACTCACCTTATCTCCTGTATTGAGCGTGCTTGCGGGCTCAAACAACATTACATGTACTTCTTCGGCAGCCACCGGCTTGTGTTCGGTGCCTTTGGGGATGATAATAAAATCTCCCTCTTTTAGCCCCACAACTTTATCGCTCAGGTGCATTTCAAACGCGCCGCTTACCACCAAAAACATTTCATCCTCGTTATCGTGCTTATGCCAAACAAACTCGCCTGCAAATTTCACCAGTTTTACATGCTGGCCGTTCAGTTCGCCCACAATTTTGGGGCTCCAGTGAGCAGTAAATTGCGAAAGCTTATCGTTAATGTTTACCTTTTGTACGCTCATAACATGCCGCTAACACTTAATGCAATTTATATGCTTTAAGTTTATCATCGTTCAATCCAAATAAAAAGTATTTTTCGCCCCTGCTATTTTTTATCATCAGCGATGAGCGTATTTGCCCGGTTAGGTTTATACCGCTTTGTGCAGGCGAAATATACATAAATCCGCTTTTAGAATACTTATAAATTTGCCCATGGCTGGCATCTAAACGTCCAACTTCGGGCTTAAAGCCGTAAAAGTTACCGCCTACGATGATAGATGACACACCGCCATTATCCAGATCATCGCATAATATGGTATTCACGCTTGATAGTTGTGCGTTATACGGCAAAGCCTGTACTGTAAATTTGCCCCCCTCATTGATGAATACAGCGGAAGCAAGGTAATTCATCTCATGCATTTCTGCCCCTTCCAATTGGTCGTCGGGGAAGATTTCGTTAAATGGTTTTCCGGCGTAATCGTCATACTTCAGGTATTTCTTTTTAAGAATAGGCATCTGCCCAACCAGGTCGGGCTTCATGTGGAACACGTAGGGCACATGGTCGGTTTTATACATCGATGTAACACATTCCTTAGTGCCGTTCTTGTCGAAATCCTTAATGTATATTTTCATCGGCTCCTCAAAGGATGCCCTGAATTTTATATTAAGGCCAATATTACCGGCAATAATATCTTGTTTGCCATCGCCGTTTACATCAGCAATTTGCAATGCGCTCCACCAGCCTTTGTACTTATTCAGTTGCTTGTCTTCGGCGAATTTGCCCATATTGTTCTTAAATATCCTAATGCCCATCCAGTTACCCGCTACCACTAAGTCGGGGTAGCCGTTGCCATCTATATCTGCCCATTGTGCCGAAGTAACCATGCCAAGTTTGGTATCGGCACCTAAAATCTGTGCTGATACATCGGTAAAGCGTCCATCGCCATTGT
>CBFGNE010000250.1:0-5982 GCA_965649995.1 uncultured Mucilaginibacter sp. | reverse complement strand
CAATGGCATCAGCAGGGAGGTAGTGAGCCTGGATGCCCCCGACAGCGCTTTTTTGGGGATGGATAATTTTACCATACACGCTTTAGGCCCGGCTAAGGGCAAGTGGCAATACTCCGCTAAGTTGCGCCCATGGCTATTGGCCAACATGGCTCGGTTTGATGTTGTAATAATAAATGGGCTGTGGCTGTATTCGAGCTATGCCGGCTGGAGCGTAAAACGCGAATTAGAAAAAACGGCAAAGAAAACAGCCGGAATTTCTATTATACCGAAGCTATATGTAATGCCGCATGGGATGTTAGACCCTTATTTTCAACGTGCGCCTGACAGAAAATTGAAGGCCATACGTAACTGGTTTTACTGGAAATTGATAGAAAATAAGGTAGTGAACGATGCCGACGGGCTATTTTTTACCTGCGAAACCGAATTGGAGCTTGCTCGCCTGGCATTTTCGCCCTATAAACCTAAAAAAGAGTTGAACGTTGGCTATGGCATAATTGCCCCGCCGCCGCATACCCCGGCCATGGACCACGACTTTTTTAAAAAGTGCCCCGAGGTAAAGGGTAAGCCATTTTTACTTTTTTTTAGCCGGATACACAAAAAAAAGGGTGTTGATATACTGATAAGATCGTACGCAGAAATAGTAAACAAAGCCACAGAAGAAGGGCAAAAGTATAAGCTGGTAGTTGCCGGGCCGGGTTTGGATACCTCGTTCGGTAAAGAGGTGCAGCGACTGTTGGCCCATTACCCCGATTTGAAAGATAATATTCATTTTACCGGGATGCTAACGGGCAACGTTAAATGGGGTGCATTATATAATTGCGCGGCTTTTGTATTGCCCAGCCACCAGGAGAATTTTGGCATTGCAGTAGTTGAGGCGCTGGCATGTAAAAAACCGGTTTTGGTATCGTACCAGGTAAATATCTGGAAAGAAATAGAAAGCGGCGGCGGCGGTATAATTGCCGCCGATACTTTAGAAGGCACACGCGAGCTGTTAAATAAATGGGTAGGGCTGCCTGCTACGGAAAAAGCTGCACTGGGTAAAAACGCATTAAACGTTTTTAAGAATCATTTTGACATAGAATTGGTAGCGAAGCATTTCATAAAGGCTATTTTCAGCAAAAGCTAATGGGTGTTGTAACAGGCTGGTTTTCATATTAATTAACAACTTGGTTTTTTTTGAAAGTAATGAGGGGCAAACCCAGAATTTGGCACTATCGCTGGGAAACGTTTAGCGGTTTTGGTATTGAAAATTTTAATAATTAAAGCTATTTGTTGCTATAAATAAATAATATTGTTAAAAATTGTATAAGTTTAGTATTATTGCTTAAAATAGTAACAACTTAAAAGATCAACCGAAGCAAAAAAAGCATGATGGTGAGTGCTTTTTTTAAACGTTTATTTTTGAATAAAAAAGCATTGGTTTGTTGTGTCCAATTTTATTTCGCATCAGTTAAATGATTAATCAGGATACATACACCGGCCCATCTTTTTCTGTTACCAATCGTGCTGCCCGGGTTTTATGGCAACTTATATGGCTGTTGCTTTTCAGGTTATCGCCCAGGCCTTTACATATATGGCGGTCGTTTTTGCTGCGTTGTTTTGGGGCAAAGGTAGGCAAGCGTGTGCATGTTTACCCCGGCGTTAAAATATGGGCCCCGTGGAATTTGGAACTGCATGATGAATGTGGTATTGGCAGCGGGGCAATACTGTACTCTCAGGATAAAATAACAATCGGGCGCCGTGCGGTAATATCACAGGGTGTTAATTTGTGTACCGGCACCCATGATTATACAAAGGCCGGCTCGCCCCTGGTTACCAGGCCAATTTTTGTAGGAGACCACGCATGGATAGCCGCAGAAGCTTTTGTGCACCCTGGCGTAAATATTGCCGAGGGCTGTGTTATAGGTGCCCGCGCCGTAGTAGTAAACGATATGCCCGGATGGATGGTTTGCGCTGGGCACCCATGTAAACCCCTTAAGGCAAGGGTAATTGTTGATTAATTGTACATGCTTTTTATTAATGATATCCGTTTTAATACTCACTAAGAATGAAGAGCAGGATTTGCCGGGATGCCTCAAATCAGTGGCTTGGTGCGATGACATACATGTTTATGATTCGTTTAGTGATGATAAAACGGTTGAAATAGCTGCTGCTGCTGGCGCAAAAATTACGCAACGCAAGTTTGACAATTGGGCGGCACACCAAAACTGGGGCCTGCAAAATATCGGTTTTAAACATCCGTGGGTGTTGTATATAGATGCTGACGAGCGGGTATCTGAGGAGCTTACGAGGCTTTTACAGATGTTTGATGTAAATAACCAAAATGCCGCGTTTGAGGTACGCCGCCGCGATTTTGCATGGAATGGCCGGTGGTTAAAACACGCACAAGTTTCGCCGTTTTACCTACGCCTTTTCAGGCCAGGCAAAATGCGGTACGAACGGTTGGTTAACCCGGTATCTATACCGGATGGGCTGGTGGCCAGGTTGGGAGGATACCTGGACCATTACCCGTTTAGCAAGGGTTTTAAATTTTGGTTTACCAGGCATCTGGGTTATGCAGATATGGAAGCCGACATGCGCTTGCAACAAATGAATACCGGCGAAAGGTTTTCTCTAAAAAAAGCATTGTTTAGCCGCGATTTTACACAACGCCGCTATCATCAAAAAGGGCTTTTTTACAAACTGCCCGGCAGGCCCGTTATAAAGTGGCTTTATATGGTAGTAGTAAGGCGCGCTTTTTTAGATGGCGGGGCTGGCATTACTTATGCTACCATGCAAGCTATATATGAATATTTTATAGTGCTTAAAACAAAAGAAATGTTGGCCAAACAAGGCAGATAGCGAAAAAGTAATATGTTTATGCAATGCGTTTTATACCGATATGTAGTTAAGAGATTTTAAAACTAATATGTTTAAAGGGTAATATGCTGTATTTAATGCAGGTATAACGCTTTATGGTTCGTAAATTATCTTATCTTTAAATATTTATTCGCTGATTTTGCATCAGCCAGAATGTGTTACCAGCCCAAGGCTTAGTTTATAAATGGACAAGAAAAAAATACTGTTAATAAGTCATAATTTCTCTCCTGAACCAATTGGTATTGGAAAATATAACGGCGAAATGCTAAGCTGGTTGGTTAGCCGTGGGTATGATTGTACCGTAATTACTACCTTCCCTTACTACCCTTTTTGGAAGGTTCAAGAGCCCTATACTAATCACTGGTATAAAAAAGAGGTAATATATAACGAAAAAAGTGATGCAACTTTAACTATATACCGCTGCCCGTCCTATATCCCCAGCGACCCAACAGGCAAGCAGCGGGCAATACAGGACTTCTCTTTTTGGGTGACCAAGTTTTTCATGATCTTCAAGCTTATCCTTTTTAAGCAAAAGTTTGATTTGATTATTACTATTGCGCCACCCTTCCATTTAGCTTACCTGGGTTTAATGCTTAAACGATTCAACGGCGGTAAATTGCTGTACCACATACAGGATATGCAGATAGAGGCAGCGCGCGACCTGAAGCTGTTTTCGAAAAAAATGGTTTTAGCGGGCTTATTTAGGGTTGAACACCGGATTTTGATGAGCGCAGATTTTGTGAGCAGTATATCCGACGGGATGATAAAAAAAATAAAGGCGAAGTTTAACCGCGATATAGTTTTTTTCCCCAACTGGGTAGACACCGATTACTACTTTCCACTGCCCAACCGCGCAAAGCTTAAAACCAAATGGGGGTATAAGCCCGATGATATTGTGTACCTGTACTCGGGAGCCGTGGGCGTAAAGCAGCGGCTGGAACGAATACTGGTAACGGCTGAAGCATTGCTGCAACACGAGCATATCAAATTTATCATCTGCTCGTCTGGCCCGTATAAGGACCAACTGGCAGAGCAGGCCGCACGTAAAGGCTTAACCAATATCTCGTTTTTGCATGTACAGGAGAAGGAAGTTTTTAACGAGTTTTTAAACATGGCCGATATACACCTGGTATTGCAAATAGCTGATGCCGGCGACCTGGTTATGCCGTCGAAATTAACTACCATATTGGCCGTGGGCGGCGCCAGCATCATCACAGCATCTAAGGGCACATCGCTGTACGATATGGTGCACGATTACAATTTTGGCTACGTGGTTGAACCACAGGATAAAGACAATCAGGATTTACTCACCAACCAAATACTGCAAATAAAGCTTGATGACGACCTGGAAGCTAAAAGAGAAAACGCCCGCAACTATGCGGTGCAATACCTCAATGTAGATAAGGTGATGAATAAGTTTGTTAAGGACTTTTTAGCTTAGCGCAAGGTTGCCCTAATGCCGCAGGAGGGGGTTTAGCCGTAAATCGGCCACAATAGGCTTATGATCGGATATTTTCTTATCGAGCGCTTTGTAGGTTAGGACATCAAATTCGGGGCTTGTCAAAATATAGTCAATACGTAACGGGAATTTGCTATAATAAGTAGTTTGAAAGCCACTGCCTTTTTCCGAAAATGCATTTTTTAAGCCTCGCCCCAAGTTGTTTACCGCAAAAGAATTTGGTGTATCGTTAAAATCACCGGCAATTATAAACGGGTACCTACATTTTTTTAGGTGGCTTTTTATTTGGTTAACCTGTGCGGCCCTCTTTGCAAACGCGGTATCTATGCGCCCCAAAACAAAAGAGGATTGGCTTAGTTCCACTTCACCATTTAAATATTTGTTTTTTGCGTTGGCAGTAATATTAACAGCCTTTAGGTGGATGCAATAGATCCTGATAATTGACCCTGCGTACGCCACATCGGCAAATATTATTTTTGTCCGCATTTTACGGTTAGTAAGGAACGATCCTGTATCAACAATCGGGTATTTGCTAAAAATAGCGTTGCCAAATAGTTGTGTACTTGTTTTACTGTAGGTTTTAAAAAAATAATAGTTGGTTTTTAGTATAGTTTTTAGCCGGTTTATTACACTGTCGTGGTTTTGCTTACTGCTTGCAAATTCTTCCAGTGTAATTATATCGGGTCGCTGGCTTTCAATAACATCCAATATTGGTTTGTTTGTTGGTATATTTTGGTAATCGCCTACGCCTTCAAACCCCCGCACATTGTATTGCATAATCCGTATATCGGTAGATAATAGTTTTTTACCGGGCTCAGTTTGTTTATTAAAGCCATAATAAAGGCTTGTAGTATGTACGCCGGCTAAGATACTTAAACCCGAAATGAGCACAAAGCGTGGCTTACGTAACGCCCAATAAACAACAAAAGGCAAATTACCCAACAACAAAAACGGACATATTAGGCCCAGTACAGCTATTATTATGGTACTGCGAGGATCTGCAAATGGCGCCAGATAGCTCATGAGCAGCGCAAGGGACAAAATTATGTTGATGTACAATATAACTTTATCAACAAGAAGCTTTTTTTTTGAGGCCTTCATTAACGGTTATTAATTAAATTGGTATTTGACTACCGATACAAATGCATAGTGCTAATTATGCTGCCATTCGCTAATAGGCTTAACCGTTGTTGTTTTGTTGATTGATCTTTCGGGGATTAACAATACTGTAAAGGCAACTTTTGTTTTTGGCGCAACCTTTGTCTCAAAGCCCACGAAAATGGTATTTGGATTGCGCGATTCATAATAGTTGTGCGAATAAGTTGGCCAAGTTTTTAAGCGTAAGTTCGCGGGTGCTTGTATTTGCAAAATTAATTTTTTACCGTTTTGCGTTAACTCCGCAGTATTTGCAGAAACTATTTTAACCGTAGCTGGCGTTGCCATTGTCCACTTTATGGCGGCTTCATTGCTACTGCTTTCAATTTCGTCTCTTATTGCAGCGTAATCCCTATTAATTATGGCAACTCCCCGGGTTGCTTTTGCCAGCGCGCCGCCGTAGATGTCAGTTGAATTTGTAACGGCGCTCTGAAATTCACTATCAGTTGAGGATTGGGTAATGGTGGCCGTACCATTAATATCCTGTAGGCTATTGTTAACCGATATTG
>CBFGNE010000249.1:0-6003 GCA_965649995.1 uncultured Mucilaginibacter sp. | reverse complement strand
GATACTGGACGAAGCCATACAGGAACTAAAAGAAGATGAATTTAAAGGCGTATTCCCTGATGAAAAGCCAAAGCCGTTTATCAGTTTCACCCAGATAGATACCGACCAGGAGATCCTGATACCGGATGAATACGTAACCAGCATAGCCGAGCGCTATAATCTATATACCGAACTGAGCAAACTGGAAAACGAAACCGAACTGCAGGCCTTTAAGCAGCAATTACACGACCGGTTTGGTCCAATCCCCCTGCAGGTAAATGACCTGCTTAACTCTATGCGCCTGCAATGGTTGGGTAAAGCTATCGGCTTTGAAAAGGTATCCCTCAAAAACAACGTACTGCGCGGCTACTTCATCACCAATCAGCAATCCGCCTACTTCGAAAGCGATGCCTTCCGCGAAGTGCTCAACTTTGTACAGCGCAACCCACGCCGCACCAATTTAAAAGAAGTGAAGAATACGCTGCGTTTAAGCGTAGACAGGGTAGGGAATATTAATGAAGCGCTGGAAGTTTTGGAGGAATTGCTGGTGGTTGGGGTGTAGGGAATTATGTAAAATATATTTACTTTAGATGAATGAGTTTGCCTGGTAAAATTTGGATATATAGAATAACACATATCCATAATTTACTATATATTCTCCAAAATGGAATTTACACCAGCACTTCCCCACATTTTGATCCTAACTACAAAAACATTGGCGATTCCTCTCTAATTAACTACCGTAAAGGCTTAGACGCCTGCGATCCCCCCGGTGGAAAGCTGTCAGAGTATGTTCCTTTTTATCTCGGGCCAAGGTCGCCAATGCTATATCAAATTGCGAGAGGCTATGAAGATATTCCCAAGCACGCTCAAGAAGATATCATATATTTAATATCATCGGTGGATCAAGTTGAAGCACATAACCTTAGCTATTTCTTTACCGATGGACATGCCCGCAGTGACACATCAGCCTACTACAATAAAAAGGAAGATTTTGATAGATTGGATTGGGATACGATTTATAGCACCCATTGGATAAGTGACGAGACTGATCTTCGAAGAAAGAGCAAAAAGCAATCGGAGTTTTTGGTTAAAGAACATTTGCCGATTACAGCGGTTGATTACATTGGCGTTTTTAATAAGACGGCAGAACAAAAAGTATCCGATTTGCTTGCAGAAGCGGATTTAAATATCAATATTAGAATATCGCCGGCCAAACTGTTTTATGATCATTTATAAAGAAGGAAATATACTTGACGCAAAAGCGGATGCGCTTGTCAATACCGTTAACACCGTCGGTGTGATGGGTAAGGGCATCGCATTGCAGTTTAAATATGCCTTCCCCGAAAATTATAAAATTTACAAACAGGCTTCTGAACGAAATGAAATTGCCGTTGGTAAGGTCCAGGTTGTTCCGGTAAACGATTTAAACGGTGTAAAATTCATCATCAATTTTCCCACTAAACAGCATTGGCGTAATCCATCAAAACTGCAGTGGATTAAAGACGGATTAAAGGACCTGCACGACCAAATCAGCAACTACGATATAAAGTCAATCGCCCTTCCACCTCTGGGTTGTGGCAATGGCGGCTTAGACTGGAATGTCGTAAAGCCAATTATTGAACAGTCTTTGTCTGATATGGCTATTGACGTGCTTGTTTATGAGCCAAATGCTTTGATAAAAAAAGCGTTAAAAAAAGAGGATAAGATTATTGCAGCCAAACTTACGCCCGCCCGTGCAATGCTGTTGACCTTGCTTTATCAGTACAGGGCCTTAGGGGAATTTGCAAGTGAATTTGCTGCAGTAAAGCTTGGCTATTTTTTGCAGCGATTTGGAGAGAAGCAACTAAAATTAAATTTTATCAAAGGTGCTTATGGGCCGTATTCCAATGAGGTTAGATTTGTACTCTTTGCATTAAATGGCTATTACATTAAGGGCTACGAGCAGATGGATACCAAACCTTTTGAAGCTTTAGAACTGGTTCCTGCAAAAAAAGACGAAGTAAAAAAATATCTTGACGCTTCCACGACCCCAGACGAAAAAGCCCGTCTTAACCAAGTTGCTGAATTCATACAGGGGTTTGAATCTCCGTATGGGTTGGAATTATTGGCCACTGTCGACTATTCTATTAACCAAACAAAATCGAATCATTTAGAAACGATAAAAGAAGAGGTAAAAAATTGGTCGTTTAGAAAAGAAAATCTTTTTCCGGTTAATCACATCGAATTAGCGATAAATCATTTAACTAAATACAAATCTGTTCTCTACAGCGGGCTAACCAATTAACGCCATTTGTGGTTGTGCAAGCAGTCACCCGGCAAAAGCCGGGCGACTGTATAACTGCTTTAATTCTCCGATGTCTTCTTATTCACCATCTCTGTAAAACTCCTCGCGGCATTGGTAAAATCGGATGGTACCAGTACAATGGTGGTGGTATTGTTATCGATGCCAATTTCTGATAGCATTTGCATGCGGCGCAGTTCCAGGGAGAATGGGCTGGCTTCCATTTGCTTGGCACCCTGGGTAAGCTTGATGGATGCCTCCAGCTCCGCTTCGGCTTTGATGATACGGGCGCGTTTTTCTCGGATAGCCTCTGCTTCGCGGGCCATGGCGCGTTGCATCGATTCGGGGATCTCCACATCCTTCATCTCCACCATTACAATTTTAATACCCCATGGTTCAGTGGCGGCATCTACAATTTTTTGCATGGTGGCGTTTATCTGTTCACGTTCGCGCAATACTTCATCCAAATGATGCTGCCCAATAATGTTACGCAGGGCGGTAACGGCAAACTGGTACACCGCCTGGTTGTAGTTGGCCACCTTAATAATGGCATCCTCCGGGTTTATCACCTTAAACCAAAGCACGGCGTTTACTTTGATGGTTACACTGTCTTTGGTGATAGTTTCCTGCTGCTCCAGGTCGACAGTGCGGGTGCGGATATCCACGGTTATCTGCCTGTCAATAAAGGGGATAATAAAATAAAGCCCAGGGCCGGCCGTACGGCTATAACGGCCCAAACGGAAAACAATAGCGCGTTGATACTCCTGTGCAATGTGCGCACTAATTCCTATCAGCACAATGGCGATAGCTAATCCAATAAGTAAATACATGATGTTTATTTGTTAAATTTTATCGCCTGCCTGTAGGTTCCGGGGAGGGTTTTTGGGACGATCGGGGAAGATATCCGGTATGCGATTTGCGCAGTAAATGTAGCGTACATTTTGATATCTGCAAAAAATATTTTACGCGCAGAAAATAAAGGCAATGCGCTGATAATCAAAGGAAACTAAAGAAAGAAAGAAAACGATCATCCCGCTACCTTCCGGTATATCCCCCGCAAATTCCGTCCCATTTCGCGGTAATCCAATCCGTAGCCAACCACAAAGTCATTAGGTATCTGGAAGGCCACATATTTAAGTTCTTCTACACTGTACACAACGGCATCGGGTTTGAATAAAAGGGAAACCACGGTAATAGAGGCCGGTTTACGTACCATCAGTTTTTCTATCAGGTAACGTATGGTATTGCCGGTATCAATAATGTCTTCTATCAATATAATGTCACGGCCTTCAATATTGCCGGTAAGGTCAAAATCATCGCGGATGGTTTGGGTGCTGGATACGCCGCCGAAATAGGATGCAAGCTTGGTAAAAGTAACCTCGCAAGGCAGGATGATCTCTTTCACCAAATCGCCGATGAACATAAAACTACCGTTGAGGATCCCGACAAATATGGGCTCTTTTCCGTGAAAATCTTCGTTTATCTGTTGCGCCAGCTCAGCAATACGTTGTTGTATCTGTTCGTACGAAATCAGTGGCTCAAATTCTAAATCGGCTATTTGTAGTTTCATCTCACTAAAATAAAATAAATATGCATAAGTGCATGTAAAAATTTCGCCGCGGCAAATAATTATAGCAGTTGGCCAATATGGCTAAAAAACGCCCCACTAACAACAGTAAATATAAACACTATCTTTGCGCCTTAATGACAGACCACCAGATACATACCCTGCCAAACGGCATCCGCATATTATTTAAACACTCGCCATCGCCTATTACCCATTGCTGCTTTGTGCTCAATGCCGGTTCGCGCGATGAAAGCCCGGGCCAAGAGGGGCTTGCTCATTTTATAGAGCACTTGCTTTTTAAAGAAACCGAGCGCCGCAGCACTACCCAAATACTTAACCGCCTGGAACTGGTTGGTGCCGACCTTAACGCTTACACAACCAAAGAGTACACCTGCATACATGCTTCGTTGCTAAAGCAGCACCTGGAGCGTGCGGTAGACCTTTTTGAGGATATCCTGTTCCACTCCACCTTCCCCGAGGAAGAGATGGAGAAAGAGCGCGGCGTAATACTGGACGAAATAGCCAGCTACGAAGACCAGCCCGAAGAAGCCATACAAGACGATTTTGAGGAACTGCTGTTTAAAGGGCACCCCATAGGCAACAATATACTGGGTACGCCGGCAAGCGTGGCCGCCATAAACGGGCAGGATATAAAACAGTTTATGCTGGCCAATAACAATACGCACCAGATGGTATTTGGGGTGTATGGCGATTACGATTTTAAAAAGCTTATAAAGCTGTGCGCGAAATATTTTGAGGGCGTGCCCGAAAATACCAGCCAGAAACACCGGATCGCACCGGCGCATTTAACAAGCGGGTACCATGTGATAGAAAAATCAATTTCGCAAACGCATTGTGTGCTTGGCGGCAGGGCTTACCCATCAGCCCATCAAAATAAATACGGTTTGCTGCTATTGAACAATTTGCTTGGTGGTATGGGTATGAGCAACCGGCTTAATTTAGAGATCCGCGAGAAACACGGCATCGCCTATACTATCGAGAGCAACTACACCTCGCTTACGGATACCGGTATATTCTCGGTGTACTTTGGTACCGATGCCGAGAAGGCCGAAAAAGCGCTTAAACTGGTGCATAAGGAATTAAAAAAACTGCGCGACAATAAAATAAGCCCCGTTCAGCTAAAACAGGCAAAGGAGAAATTTATAGGGCAAATAGCTTTGGCAGAGGAAAGCCGCATGAGCCTGATTATCAGCATGGCCAAGAGCTTGTTAGATTTTAACCACATTGATACACTGGAGGATATTTTTGCGAAGATAAACGCTGTTACAGCCGAAAACCTGCTCGAGATAAGCAACGAAATTTTTCATAATGACGCTATGGTAACCTTATTATTTCGGCCTAAATAATAAATCCCTTATTTTTGCAAAATGAAATACCCTATTGTAGCATACGGCGACCCGGTTTTGAGGCGTAAAGCCCCATCTATCGAACCGGATGAGTACCCACATATAAAAGAACTGATCGGCAATATGTACGAAACCATGTATGGTGCACGTGGCGTTGGGCTGGCCGCCCCGCAGGTAGGCCTCAGCATGCGTTTGTTTGTGGTGGATGTATCGCCCTTTGATGATGAGGAGCCGGAGTTAGCAGGGTTTAAAAAAGCTTTTATTAACGCCTGTATACTGGAAGAAACCGGTACCGAATGGTCTTTTAACGAAGGCTGTTTAAGCATTCCCGATATCCGCGAAGACGTATCGCGCAAGCCGGTTATCCGCATGAGTTACTACGACGAGAATTGGAAACACCACGAAGAAACCTTTAAAGGCATGGCAGCCCGTGTTATACAACACGAGTACGACCATATAGAAGGCAAGCTGTTTACCGATAAACTAAGCCCACTGCGCAAACGCCTGATAGAGAAAAAATTGAACGATATTTCTAAAGGAGCCGTAGATGTAGATTACCGCATGAAATTCCCGGATGCAAAGAAGGGACGGTAAGTAAGAAGAGTCAAGAGATAAGAATCAAGAGACAAGATAAAAAAGTATAAAGAGAGACGCGATGTAAACATCGCGGCTCTCTTTATTTAGAAGCATCCAGTACAATAATTCCTGTCTTGTCTCTTGATTCTTACCTCTTGACTCTCTTTTATCCTGTCTTGTCTCTTGATTCTTATCTCTTGACTCTTCTTACTTAATTCCCCTTCTTATCT
>CBFGNE010000248.1:0-6011 GCA_965649995.1 uncultured Mucilaginibacter sp. | reverse complement strand
AGAAACATTGCCGATTCCGGTAATCGATCATTGGTGGCAAACGGAAACCGGTTGGCCGATGTGCGCGAATATGCCCGGCCTCGAGCTGAAACCCACCAAACCGGGCTCGCCAACGCTGCCGGTATTTAATTTTATGTCGAATTGGTTCTCGCGCCAGCAAAGCCCGGCAATACCTGCGCCGTAATAAGTCCCCAGGTCCTGCCAGATCCAGCCATCTGGGATGCTTTGGTGATTAAAAGTACCGTCGTCGCCAATGATCTTGCCATTGATCTTTTTGATGCCGGCTTTTTTGATGGCCTCCGCCATGGTGTTTAAAACGTAGCCTTCCTTAGTTGTTGCATAGCGCCAGCTGCCCAGGGTAGGGTCGCCGCTTCCTTTAATAATGATATCGCCGGTTAGCGTTCCTTTATTGTCGATGGTGCCGGTATAGCCCAGGGTGGTCTCAAACTGAAAATCCTTGCCCAATACAAAAAAGGACGTGATGCTGGTTACCGTTTTCAGGGTGGAGCCTGGTGCCAGCCCCATATCCGGGTTGGCGGCAAACACCTGCTCCCCTGTTTTGGCATCCAATACGGTTAGGGATAGCGTTGCGTATTTGCACTGGCTATCCTGCTGCAGCTTGTTAAATGCTGTTTGCAGTTTTTGCTGCAGGGTTTGCGCGTGTAGCTGGCTCGTCGCCAAAAGTAATGCAACTATTGCTATGGGCTTTATTCTGTTGATATTCAAGATGGATATGTTTGGTAAATGATTTTAACGCAAAGGCGCTAAGCCGCAAACAAAAAACTTGTGAAACTTAGCGCCTTAAAGCTTATTAAATGTCCTCTTATTAAACTACAGCATCGCGTTCTGGTTTAACGTTGGCTTGCGAAATATAGTAGATAGGTATACCTATTAATACGATGATCAGTCCCGGCCAGGTAAATTCCGGCTTGTAAATAATCAAAAGGATACAAAATGCTAATCCCATCAATATATAAATAGCAGGCAATACCGGGTAGCCAAGGGCTTTGTAAGGGCGTTCGGCATTTGGCAATTTTATACGTAACCTGTAAATGCCGATGATGGTAAGCACATAGAATAATACTACCACAAAGGAAATCATATCCAGCAAATCGCCATAACGGCCGCTTAAGCAAAGTATCGACGCCACAACTGCCTGTATCCATAAACCAAATTCCGGAACGCCATTTTTGTTCAGCGTGCCTGTTTTTTTGAAGAACAAGCCATCCTTCGCCATAGAATAATAAACACGCGAGCCTGCCAGTATTAAACCATTGTTACAGCCGAAGGTAGATATCATGATCATCACCGCAATTACAATAGTGCCTTTGCTGCCGAATATCACATCAGATGCTGCAACCGCAACCCTGTCCTTATCAGCAGTTGCAATATCATGTAAGGAAAGCACGCCGGTATAAACCACGTTGGCCGCTACATATATTAAAGTAACGATAAGCGTACCAAAGAATAAGCTCAAAGCCACATCGCGCTTAGGGTTCTTCATTTCCCCTGCGATGAACGTTACGTTGTTCCAGGCATCACTACTAAAGATAGAACCTACCATGGCAATAGCGATCGCGCCCAAAGCAGCATTAATAGCGTAAGGGCCGTAATCGCTTGCGGAGCCGCCTGCTGCGCCAATATCCAGTTTATGCATATCCCAGGCATTGGTCCAGTTAGCGCTCCATATTTCGGGCTTAAAGGCTAAAAAACCAAAGATGATCAGCCCGAATAAGCTTAAAAGCTTCGTCATGGTGAAAGTGGTTTGTATCAGCTTACCACCCTTTACGCCTTTGGTATTGATGAAGGTTAAGAGGAATATCAATACGATAGAAACCAGTTGCGCAGCGCTTATCTTCACAAAGCCCTGCTGAAAAAGTATATTATCCTCGCTTACTGCGGGTATTAAATAGGCAGTAAATTTGCTGAACGCCACACCCACTGCGGCAATCGTACCGGTTTGGATAACCGCGAAGAAGCTCCAGCCGTATAAAAAGGCAATGAGTTTGTTGTACGATTCTTTCAGGTATACATATTGCCCGCCGGCTTTTGGGAACATGGCGCTTAATTCGCCGTAGCTGAGGGCTGCGGTGAGTGTCATGAAACCGGTAATGAGCCATACGGCTATCAACCAGCCGGCCGAGCCTACGTTGCGGGTGATATCCGCGCTTACGATAAATATCCCCGAACCGATCATAGAGCCTGCTACCAGCATGGTGCCGTCAAGCAAGCTCAATTCGTGCTTCATTTTAGGTTGTGAAGTATCTGATGCCATTAATAGTTTAAATTAAATCCCTAAGCTATTCAAAAACTTTAAATTTTGACATTCTATTGTAAAGAAATAATTTTACTATTTTGCACCAACCAATTTTTTACACACCCGCGTGTAATTTTTTAACCGGCACACTTATAAACTAAAATTGCATATGGATTTTTTGAACACTTACTTAATTTACTTAATTCCTGTTTTTGGCCTCGTCGGCATACTTATTATGGCCATCAAATCGGCCTGGGTTACCAAGCAAGAAACCGGCGATGCTTCTATGAACCAATTGGCCGGTTACATTGCTGATGGGGCAATGGCCTTTTTACGTGCCGAATGGAAAGTACTGGGCTACTTTGTAGTAGTTGCTGGTTTACTGCTTGCATGGAGCGGCACCACCGTTGCTACTTCCAGTCCAATTATCGCCATATCATTTTTGATAGGCGCATTCTTGTCGGCTTTTGCGGGTTACCTGGGTATGCGCATCGCTACCAAATCAAACGTACGCACTACGCAAGCGGCTAAAACCAGTTTGGCACAGGCACTTAAAGTATCGTTTACAGGCGGTACCGTTATGGGCCTTGGCGTTGCGGGTTTGGCTATCATAGGCTTGGGCTCGCTATTTATCGTCTTTTATACGATGTATGTTAAAAACGTTGTAGGTGCTGATGTAAACGGCGAAGCAATGGCTAAGGCCCTTGATGTGCTGGCAGGCTTCTCGCTTGGTGCAGAATCCATCGCGCTGTTTGCCCGTGTAGGTGGCGGTATTTATACCAAAGCTGCCGACGTAGGCGCGGATTTAGTAGGTAAAGTAGAAGCCGGCATCCCCGAAGATGACGTGCGCAACCCTGCTACCATTGCCGATAACGTAGGTGATAACGTAGGTGATGTTGCCGGTATGGGTGCCGATCTTTTTGGCTCGTACGTAGCTACAATGCTTGCTACCATGGTTTTAGGCCGCGAGATAGTTTCCCCGGATAATTTTGGCGGTATAGCCCCGGTTTTGTTGCCGATGGTTATTGCAGGTTTAGGCCTTATATTTTCTATCGTTGGCGCCGCCATGGTGAAAATTAAAAACGAAACAGACAGCGTACAAAAAGCGCTTAATATAGGTAACTGGGCATCTATTATCTTAACAGCAATTGCCACCTACTTTTTGGTACAATGGATGCTGCCCGATACACAATTCCACATGCTGCGCGATGAGGATGCAAACCATGCGGTAAAAGCAGGCTCGCTTGTGTTTACCAAAAATGGTGTTTTTGGGTCGATACTGGTAGGTTTGGTTGTAGGTACATTAATGTCTATCATCACCGAGTACTATACCGCTATGGGCAAACGCCCGGTAATGAGTATCATCAGGCAGTCGGCAACCGGGCATGCTACCAATATTATAGGTGGTTTGGCTGTGGGTATGGAATCTACCGTATTGCCAATTTTGGTTTTAGCAGCCGGTATTTATGGCTCTTACTTTTTTGCAGGTTTATATGGCGTAGCTATCGCAGCAGCCGGTATGATGGCTACTACAGCTATGCAATTGGCAATAGACGCATTTGGCCCAATTGCAGATAACGCAGGTGGTATTGCCGAAATGAGCCGCCTGCCCGAAGAAGTACGCCACCGTACCGATAACCTGGATGCTGTAGGTAACACCACAGCCGCAACAGGTAAAGGTTTTGCTATTGCTTCTGCCGCATTAACCTCGCTGGCGCTATTTGCGGCATTTGTGGGTGTTGCGGGCATCGAGCATATCGATATTTATAAAGCCAATGTTTTGGCAGGCTTGTTTGTGGGCGGGATGATCCCATTCATCTTTTCGGCCTTGTGTATATCGGCTGTGGGCCGCGCCGCAATGGCCATGGTGGAGGAAGTTCGCCGCCAGTTCCGCGAGATCCCGGGCATTATGGAGTACAAGGCACGCCCTGAGTATGAGAAATGCGTGGAGATATCAACCAAGGCATCTATCCGCGAGATGGTTGCACCGGGCCTTATCGCACTGATCACACCAATTATTATCGGTTTTACTTTCGGCCCCGAAGTACTGGGCGGTTTGTTGGCAGGTGTTACCGTATCGGGCGTATTGATGGGTATTTTCCAAAGCAATGCCGGTGGGGCATGGGATAACGCTAAAAAATCGTTCGAGAAAGGCGTAGAGATAAACGGCGAGATCTATTATAAAAAATCTGAACCGCATAAAGCATCCGTAACCGGCGATACCGTAGGTGATCCATTCAAAGATACTTCTGGCCCATCCATGAATATCCTTATCAAACTGATGTCAATCGTTTCGTTAGTTATTGCCCCGCACTTAAACACTGCCGACAATACCAACAAACTAATGCAAAAGCAGGAGAAAGTACAATCAATGAATGTGCATGTAGTGCATGTGGATAAGAAGATATAATCTGTCTTTAGATATAGGAAAGCCCCGATGAAAATTGGGGCTTTTTTGTTTGGGAATTAGTAGCTTTAGATAATGGATATAAACCGGAAAGAATTCAACGATAATTTGAATAAGGTAGTTTCATGGACTAATAAGCTAATGAAAGAGTCTGATTATTCGGACGGTTTTTATGGCACGGTATTCCGTCAAACTCACCCGGTTGTAAACGGAGAACCTCTTTATGAGGAGGGTGAAGATGGCTATGTTATTTGGACATTAGCTAACTACAAAAGTATGTCAAACTATATGGAAGGGTTAAAGCAGGTTTTGACGCGAAGGGAAGATATGCCATACGAACTCTATGATAATTTAGCCGAATTAGGCAGGATATTAAAAATTGAATTAGGATGTTCAAATACTGATGGGGTTATGGTAATTGAAAGTCAATTGTTTTTTGACGAATTTGACATACCTCCAATTGATACATGGTTTTACCTGGAAAATGATGTTGATAACAGGGAACGCCTTGGAGTGCTATATTGCTGGATACCCGAGCATTTTGTATCTATAGTGGAGCATAGTTTGTATTTTGATTTTTACAAAGCTTGCGAATGGTTTGATTTTGCATATGTAAATCCATAGAACGCCTGTCTTGTCCATCTGGCAAGAAGCAGGGACGCTCGCGGCAGCGACAGATTTGGGCCTTTTTTTTGGATTTGTATGTAGCAGAACTTAAATTGTTGGAAATTCAAAAATATTTCCTATCATTGCGTCGTGAACAACAGAAATCTATACAGCCTCTTATTAAGTTATTCGTCACCGAATGATTGAGAGGATTGCTATGGATTAAAATATAAACTTTTAAAAAAGGCCTCTTGATTATTTCAAGAGGCCTTTTTTTTTGCCCTCATGGCGTAATTGGCAGTCGCACCGGTTTTAGGCACCGGGTGTCCCGGTTCGAATCCGGGTGAGGGTACACGCTCCCATGGCGGTAACTGGTAGTCGCACTGGATTCAAACTCCAGGTGTATGGGTTCGAATCCCGTTGGGAGTACAAAAATAAAATTAAGACTGCAACCATGGCTTAATTGGCAGTCGCATTGGACTTAAACTCCAATTGTACGGGTTCGAATCCCGTTGGGGGTACGAAAAAACAGAAGATTAGCCAAGTGGTACGGCAGCAGACTGCTAATCTGTACAGGTGTAAAACCCTGCGTGAGTTCGAATCTCACATCTTCTGCAACGACTTGACGATAATGTTGAAGGCAGCTTTTATTGCAGCCCCAATATGTTTTTAATAATTGGAAGATATTAGATAGCTTTATAGCTATGCGCAAGAGAACCGCCCTTTTTATTGTTTATATCC
>CBFGNE010000247.1:0-6046 GCA_965649995.1 uncultured Mucilaginibacter sp. | reverse complement strand
CTATTGTTAACCGATATTGTATTGTGTGCCAAATTATTGTACCTAAAAACACCCCATCGCTGGGAATCTTTACCATAGTCCCATTGACTTATCTTAGCTTCTAATTTCCGGTAACTTTCTGCGCCAAAATCCATTGCCCACCTTTGCCCATCGGCATCCATAACAAAAGACGCCGCATCCATATGGGCGTGGTTATTGGCTGCCGAGCCTGCTTTGAGCCCAATATACAATGCATTGGGGTCGGTCCAGGAAGATCGCATCATAGCAACGGGGTTTCTACCTTTGCCAACATACATATCTGTTTTTGGCTGGGTTATTTTATTATCAGATAAGTTGGTGCCCCATAGTATTACCGTAGGTAAAAGCCTGTTTGTTGCAATATCTTTATCGGGGCTGGCCATCAACTCATGTTGTTCAACCCAAAGTAAGGAAGGGTCGTTTTTTTGGGCTGCAAACCAAAACATAGCGCCGTTGGGCTGTATGGCATCATCAGATGAAGCATCCGAGTAGTTAAATATTTTGCCGGATGTGCCTGTTAAATTTTCGAAATAATTGGCGCTTTGTAAAAAACCGGCGTGCGCTATTAATCCAAAATCATTTTTTAACGATTTTTGCAATGCTGCAATGGCCAAAACATTAAAGTTTGTGCCGTAGCTCCAATAGGCGAACCCTTCTGGGTAAACGCCATCTGGTGCATAGCTGTCCATAGATATTTGTAATGACGTAAGCGAACGGTTAATTATTTTCTTTGCAAAATCCTCATCCTCTTCATAGATGGCCAATGCGCCGTATATCATGCCGGTATTACAAACCTGGTTCCAGTTATGATTAACCGTTAACCATGAGGTGTAAGCGGGGTTTAGCGATGGTTTGAGCCCTTTATTTAAAATGGCACGTTTTACAATCATGCGGTAGGCCTCGGGCATATCGTTATAAACCCAATCATACGCGATGGATACGCCAACGGTAAATTCGGCAACATCTAAAAATGTTGAGGGATTCCAGTCATCCAACGAGCAAACACTGATTAGTTCGTCAGAGGTTTTATCTAAGTACTTTTTGTCATGTGTTATCCTCCAGGCATATGATAAAAAAAATAATTTTCGCAATGATTCGCGCGATACGCCGAGTTTCTTTTTTTGTTTTCTCATATCTGATGACGAAGTCTTCATCAGCATTTTATCAGCTTCTTTTATAATAATTTGATGAACCCTGCTGAGGTTATTGTTTGCCGATATCGCTTTTTTTACTGCATCTTCGTCCTCCTTAAAAAGCAGTAATCTGGGGTGGTTAGGTATAATCGCGTTGCTGCCTATGTAATCGTGCTGATTGGCAATTGAGAAAAAATTATTATCAATAAGTATCAGGTTTCCAAAAAGCGTAGATTTTTTTAAACCAAAAGTTGTAATGATAATACCCATGTACAACCCTATTGTTGCCAAAGAAACTAAAAAATAGATTCGTTTACGGATAAACCAGTACAAAACAAAAAGCAAATTAATGATAAGAAATGGCGGCACAGAAAATTGAAACAAGTGTATTTTCCATCTATCGCGAGGGTAATTGTCCGCTAAAAAGTAATTTGCCAGTAAGGCAATAACAACCAAAGCGTTTATTATTAGAGCGTACTTATCTCCTTTTGAAAGTCTTTTTTTTGGTTTCATATATTACTAATTACGCAAAATTACACTTAATCAATTACAAATTCGTCAAAACTATGTGTTTCTGCTTGAGAAAAAAATACTTCCATTTATTTTGCATTAAGTCAACGTTTAAAATTAGTAATGCGTAAATTCATAGTACTTATTTGTTCTTTATTACTCTTAAATGTATTAAAATAATTAGTTTTACCGTACAAAATGAAGAACTGGCTTAAACGAAATTATTACCGGTTAGCTAATTACAACAAAGGTGTAAAAATTGGCGGCGGTGTTGAGTTCAACATCAGTAATTTTTTCGAAGGCCGTAATATAATTGGCGCCAATGCAGTTATTGGCACATCTTACATAGGGCTGGGCAGCTATATAGCCGATTCCTCGGTTGTAAAAAATACGTTCATTGGCAGGTTCTGTTCAATAGGCAGCAACATACAAACCGGAATGGGTACACATCCAACCAAAGATTTTGTATCCACTCACCCTGCCTTTTTTTCAACCCAAAAACAAGCCGGTTTCTCTTTTGTGAGCGAAGATATTTTTGAGGAATTTTTATATGCCGACGAGGAAAAAAGGTACATTGTTACCATAGGCAACGATGTATGGATAGGCAACAACGCAATTGTTATGGATGGCGTTGAAATTGGCGATGGTGCTATAGTAGCTGCCGGCGCTGTTGTTACAAAAGATGTGCCACCCTATGCAATTGTTGGCGGTATCCCGGCAAAGATAATACGATACAGGTTTACCCCTCCGGAAATAGAACGCCTTTTACAGTTAAAGTGGTGGGACTGGAGTTTCGATAAAATAAGAGCAAATAGCGGCATTTTTAAAGATATAGGAGAGTTTATCAACTCTGCCCCAAATAAATTTTAGGCGTTTTATAAACGCCAATATTTTTTAAATAAATAGTTAACCCGGATGAAGCGTAAAAAAAAGATCGATATCAATTATTTTATAATGCTGGCATTTTTGCTGTTATCTGCAAATGCTAATATAATTTCATCAACCATGGTAGCATGGGGAATTATTATAGTGGGGTTTTTGTCTTATGCTATCATAAATAAGCTGATGACCCGCAAAGAAGTAAACATGTTTGGCATATTCGCCGGGATATATTTGCTTTATGTAACGGTCCGTTTTTTAGCGTTTAATGACTTGGAAAACGATTATTTATATAGCGATTACACGTTTTTATTTAAGTATGCTTTAGTGAGTTTTCTGGTTTGTGTGCTGTTAAAAGATAAATTGCTTGCTAATTTTGTAAAGGTGATGGTGCATCTAACCATCATCTCGCTGGTGTTTTATGCGCTGCAGCTTTTGGCGCCGGCAGTTATGTATAAAATATTTACTACATTAAATTTCCCCACCGGTAATACTATTCCTGGTTATACAAATGCCTTGTTTTTTACTTACACACAAGGTTTCCACGATTTTAGTAACTCGGGTTTTGTTTGGGAACCGGGTGCTTTTGGGTGTTTCCTGGTACTCACACTAATGTTCCATTTCTTTTTAAACAAGTTTAAATACGATAATATAACCATCCTGCTTATTATAGCAAACATTACTACGTTTTCTACCACAAATTATTTAGGGCTATTGGTGCTTGTGTTTTTGTCGTACCGCTATAAAGTGCCTAAAATAAATATCTATGTACTTATTTTGGTGCCTGCCATTATATTGGCGTTTGTGTTTATCCCCTTTTTGGGCAACAAAATTGTTGACACCTACAACGAAGACATGCGCGACCTTAAGCACTTAAAGGTTTTAGAAAGGTATTATCATCACAACCGCATGGAAATTCCGTTGAACCGTTTTTCCAGTATGGTGTATATTTACGATACTTTTGGCAGTAAACTTATTTTAGGTGTAAGCAATAAGTATAATGATGTGTTGAATAAATCTTACACGGTAAATATCTCAAACGGGGTGTTTGATTTTATTGCAAAATTTGGCGTGGTAGGTTTATTGTATCTATTATTTAAATACAGCCGGTTTTGCAAGCAATATGTGCTTACCTGGGAAAACCTTGTTTATTGCACACTCATTTTGCTGGCTTTAAGTTTTGGCGAACCAATATTGTTTCTACCTATCATCATGATTTTTTTATTTATAGGGGACAAACAAAAGGCATTTAGCAGGTATGGCGCGCAAGAAGAACCAGAGGACGAACCAAAACCCTATGGCAGAGCTTAACTATAGCTGCGCGGTTTTAATTACCTGTTATAATCGTAAGGAAAAAACGATAGGCTTTCTGCATAGTTTAACCGGGCAGGAAGGCTTTGATAGGCTTAGCCCGGATATATACGTGCTTGATGATGGATCTACCGACGGTACTGCCGTAGCCGTAGCTACCAACTTTCCCAATGTTAAAATTGTTGCCGGTAACGGCAGCCTATTTTGGGCAGGAGGTATGCGTGCTGTCTGGTGCCACGCAATAACACAAAAGCATTACGATATTTTTCTGCTTTATAACGATGATGTAGTGTTGACGGATAGTTCGCTGTTGCGACTACTGGATAGTTACCATGGTGTATCAAGCAAAGGCACTGTAATGGTGGGGTCAACATTAAGCCCATTAAGCAACACAATGTCCTACGGTGGCCACGCCTTATATAATATAAAGCATGCGGCCTATTACAGCCTTACACCACAAGAGTGGGGTACCCGCCCTTGCCATTTGGGTAATGCTAACGTTTTTTTGGTTGACGCGGCAACGATAACAAAAATAGGCATATTTTGCGACGCTTACACTCATTACCTAGCCGATTACGATTACACTTTAACCGCATTTAAAGCCGGGCTTAATGTATTAGTTGCCCCTGGCTATTACGGCTATTGCGAAGATGATCACGGCGTAAACTGGCTAACCGGCAGGCACTCTCTGAAAAAACGGATAGCCTATTTGTATAGCCCGAAAGGGCTGGCTTATAAAGAGTATTTGTTTTATATAAAAAAGCACTTCCCTGCCGATTATTATGGGGCTTTTGTTAAATTATGGATGAAAACGCTGTTCCCTATTATTTGGGATAAGTTTAAAAAAATATCAAAGTGAAAATAGTTATATTAAATAACGATTTCAGGGTTTACTGGAAAGGACGGCTAATTTACCTGCGCGACTATTTAGGTGCTGAAAATATACAACTAAACGCCATCGAGCTATTTGGTAAAGGCTCTCCGTATGAGTTTGATACCTTTAACAGTAATAATAGCTGGTGGGCATGCTTATACCCCGATAAAGCTGCCGGCGACATGCCGGGAGGGCAACTGAAGGCCAAACTGTTTGCAGCGCTCGATAAAATATCTCCCGATGTTGTTATTGGTCCCTCCATTGTTTTTTTTGCAGGGGCGTTGGGTATATCCTGGGCGAAAAAAAACAAGAAGAAATTTATAATGTTTGACGATGCCCGGCCAACGCAGGTAAAACGTAATGCGGTGGTGCAGTGGGTAAAGAATTTGATTACAAGCCATGCAGACGGCTTTTGGCTGCCATCGAAAAGCTATGACGCTGCCTATGCGCATTTTAAGCAGCAGGGCGTGCATTTTTTTTACGGCTTTGCTTGTATAGATAATAAGTTGTTTATGGCGGATAGGGGTGCCGAAGCCGCTCGTAAAACCATAATATGTGTTGCCAGGCAGGTGCCTATAAAAAACATAGATGGCTTGCTAAACGCCTGGTATGTGGTGGAGCAGCAACATACAGGTTATGAGTTGCAAATTGTAGGAAGCGGGCCCGAGGTGCATAATCTGCACCAGCAAAAAATAAGGTTAGGCCTAAAAACAGCGCAGTTTATTGATGCGGTTGATAATAACAAATTACCACAGCACTTTGCCGGGGCCGAAGCATTTATATTACCCAGTTTTTCGGAAACCTGGGGGCTTGTGGTAAATGAAGCGATGGCTGCAGGCTTACCGGTATTGCTTAGCCGCACGGTTAATGCCGCAAACGATCTGTTGATAGAAGGGGAAAATGGTTTTAGCTTTGATGCATTTGACACCCCCGATATGGCCAGTACCATATTAAAATACATCTACCTGGATAAAGCCGGGAAAAAGCTAATGAGCAAACGGTCCTTAGCGATTATTGATAATATGAGTTATGAAAAAATGGGTGAGCAACTAACCGAAGGATTAACGCTGATAACCAACCGCCCTTACAAAAAACCGGGAATTATTGCTGATGCTATTATCAGTGTATGGCATGGCAGGTACAATACATCCGGGTGGGATAAACTATAACGAAGTTAAAATGCATTCTCTTCACCCTTCAATGCATTCCAAACGGTAAGGAAGATAATTTTCATATCAAACAGAAACGACCAGTTTTCCAGATACCAAACGTCGGCCTCTACGCGCTGAAGCATGGCTTCTGTGGTACGGGTTTCGCCACG
>CBFGNE010000246.1:0-6054 GCA_965649995.1 uncultured Mucilaginibacter sp. | reverse complement strand
AACGGTATTGTATTCCCGGCCTGCTTCTGCACCACCGTATAAAGCAAAGTGTTTTACGCAGGCCATTACCGCATCTGCATTTTTAAGGCTGGTGCCCTGGTAGCCTTTTACCATGGCGCCGGCAATTTTTCCGCCCAGGAATGGGTCTTCCCCGCTCCCTTCGGATATACGGCCCCAGCGGGCATCCCTCGCAATATCTACCATCGGCGAAAACACCCAGTTAAGCCCCTCTGCAGTTGCCTCTTTAGCGGCAATGCGTGCGGCGTTTTGTATCAGAGGTAAATCCCACGTTGCCGACATGCCCAATGGTATCGGGAAAATAGTGCGGTGCCCGTGTATTACATCAAGCCCAAATATTAAAGGTATATGCAGGCGGCTGTTCTTCACCGCCAGTTCCTGCGCTTTGCGTACATTCTCTACACCGTACAAACCAAATATACCGCCTATTTGCCCTTTGGCTATGCCATTATCCACCCCATTGTTAGTAACCGAACCTGTAACGGCCATACCGCTGGTAACCAGGTTAAGCTGGCCAATCTTTTCGTCAACAGTCATTTTCTTCATCAACCCGCTTACAAATGCATTCATTTTTGCATCGGCAGATGGAGTTTGCGCCATGGCATTGCCCAGCGGAAAAACCAAAATTGCGGCAGCCGCTATTTTAAAGAAGGGTTTGTTTGTAAAAAAACTTTTCATTGGAATAACCTGGGTTTAT
This sequence comes from uncultured Mucilaginibacter sp., assembly GCA_965649995.1. GTDB lineage: Bacteria > Bacteroidota > Bacteroidia > Sphingobacteriales > Sphingobacteriaceae > Mucilaginibacter. Next base: position 5,339 of record CBFGNE010000246.1, on the reverse strand, counting down.
ATGTTTACTATAACACCAATAAATAATGTTAATTTCTCCATTATTAAAGTTTATTAAACTTATTGGTTATAATTGGTTGTTAAAAAAATGTAAACAATGGGTGTAATTGGTACACAATTGTAGATATTAAATTTAAACATTCAAAGTATTTTTGTATAATAGTATAAATGCTGAATAAAGAACAACTGGAACAATTTTCTGCCGGTGCCATAGAGCTTTACCTCGATCATATTTCCATTGATTGCGTGGTATTTGGTTTCCACGAAGGGCAAATGAAAGTGCTTATGCTAAAAAGCAAAAATGAGGACGGCTGGCAGCTACCTGGTGGGTTTGTGCAAAAAAGGGAGCCGATAGATGAAGCGGCTAATCGTATTTTAGCTACCCGTACCGGCGTTGCAGAAGTTTTCCTGAAACAATTCCACGTATTTGGCGACCCGGACCGAAACCGGCTGCATAACGAGCAATACAACGATATTTTACCCAAGGAGAAAAACTTCTTTTCGCACCGTTTTATATCTATAGGATACTATGCGCTGGTAGATTTTTTTGATGCCATACCCAGCCCGGACGAATTCAGCGAGTTATGCGCCTGGCGCGACCTGAACGACCTGCCGCCTTTTTTGCTCGACCATGAATTGATATTTAATACTGCCCTGGATACCCTGCGCCTGCAATTGAGCTACCAACCTATTGGTTATAACCTGATGCCTAAAGAATTTACAATGCCCGAATTGCAGAAGCTTTACGAAACCATCCTGGGCAAAAAACTGGACAGGCGCAACTTTCAGCGCCGGATACTGGGATTTGGCATATTAAATAAACTACCGCAAACACGCAAAGGCGGTGCACATAAGGCCCCTTATTTATATTCCTTCGACCTGGAGAACTACCAGGCGGCTTTGAAAGAGGGCTTGAAGAGCGGTTGGTAAACCATCGCTGAAATAATAACTGAACTGAAGATAAACACTCCGGGAAGCAATCCGCCCATACAAGGTATTTTATATCTGGCATTTAGCTAAATTAAACAGCAGTTTTAGAAGCAAACTCCTGGCCGGCTAATTTTTTAATTGGCGGTTTATTCGGACTTCAGACAAAAAAATTTTTATTTCCCAACCAACTCTTTATATTTGCACCGCTAATCTATAGTATTACTATACAAAAAATGGACTTGTACAAACAACATCATCTGCATATGCACCATCACCGCCCGGTGATGAATAGATAATGTATGTTTCTACGCGAAATAACAGCCCCATTTTATTATAGTACCTTAAACTCATTTTGTGAAAACACTAAAAATAGCGATCCAAAAATCGGGTCGGCTCAACGAAAAATCCGTTGAATTATTAAAGAATTGCGGCCTTAATTTTGAAAATTACAAGAGCTCGCTTATCTCTCCCGTATCCAATTTCCCTTTAGAAATCCTTTTTCTGCGCGATGACGACATCCCCGAATACGTTCAGGATGGCATAGCCGACCTGGGTATTGTTGGCGAGAACGTGATAGAAGAAACCGAAGTAGAAGTTGCTTACCTGCAACGCCTTGGTTTTGGTAAATGCTCGCTTAAAATAGCAGTACCAAACAACAACAACATAGCTACCCTTGCCGATTTAAACGGTAAGGCCATCGCTACTACCTATCCCGTTATTTTAGGTAAATACCTGAAAGAGCAAGGCATTACCTCCGATATCCGCACCATTTCGGGTTCGGTGGAGATATCTCCGGGGCTGGGTTTAAGCGATGCTATTTGCGATTTGGTATCAACCGGCGGCACCTTAAAAAGCAATGGTTTAAAGCCTTTTGCTGATGTGATGAGCAGCGAGGCAGTATTAATTGGCAGCAAAGGCAGCGAAAACAACGACTTGATTCAGGAGTTGATACAACGTATTCAGTCGGTATTACGTGCAAAGGAAACTAAATACGTGGTGCTGAATGTAAAACGCGATAACCTGGATGCCGTGATCGCTTTATTGCCGGGCGTAAAAAGCCCCTCGGTAGTGCCATTGGCCGAGGCGGATTGGGTGGCGGTACACACCGTTATACCCGAACGCGACTTTTGGGACCGCATAAGCCAGCTGAAACAAGCCGGCGCGCAAGGCATTGTAGTAATGCCGATTGAGAAGATAATATTATAGAAGAGCCCCACCTAAATCCTCCCCGGAAGGGAGGACTTTAAGTGAATTGGAGGCTATAAAATTAAAGTCTCCCCTACCGGGGGAGATTTAGAGGGGGCTAAATGGAAATTTTCAATTACACGGATTTAAGTAAGGACGAAATAACAAAGCTCGTGCAACGCAACGTTGACCCGGCGAATGAAATACGTGCTTTGGTAGAGGATGTTATAGAACACGTAAAAGAAAACGGCGATCGCGCTTTGTTTGATTACGCACACAAGTTCGACAAGGTAGAATTGGACAAACTTTATTTGGATAAAACCGAACTGCAGGAAATTGCAGCGGCTGTTTCGCCAGATCAGCAGGAGGCTTTGCAAACGGCTTATGCCAATATCTACAAATTCCATAAAGCGCAGCTAAAAACCGAGGATAAGGTAGAAACCATGCCCGGCGTAACCTGCTGGCGCGAATTACGTGCGATAGAAAAAGTTGGCCTTTATATCCCCGGCGGCACAGCCGTTTTGCCATCTACCTTTTTGATGCTGGGCATCCCGGCAAGGATAGCGGGCTGTAACGAAATAGTTGTTTGTTCGCCGCCACAGAAAAACGGCAAGGTAAATGCTTTTATCGCATACGTTGCGCTGATGCTGGGCATTGATAAGGTGTACTTAGTGGGCGGCTCACAGGCGGTTGCGGCAATGGCTTATGGTACGGAAACGATAACTAAGGTTGATAAGATTTTTGGGCCTGGCAACCAATTTGTAACCAAGGCCAAGACCATCATACAGTCGACTACAACAACTGCTATTGATATGCCAGCAGGCCCATCAGAAGTATTGGTAATAGCTGATGAAACCTCCAAACCTGCGTACGTTGCTGCCGATTTATTGGCCCAGGCAGAGCATGGGATAGATAGCCAGTCCATATTAGTTTGCACTTCGGAAGCCATTGCGGCGCAAACACTAAAAGAAGTTGAAAAGCAATTAGCTGTGCTGCCCCGTGCTGAAATTGCCCGCCAGGCGATACATAACTCATACATTATCATCACCAATACCTTGACTGAAGCAATGGATTTCAGCAACGAATATGCGCCAGAGCACCTGATTTTAGCAACTGAAAAGTGGCCAACTTTAACACCTAAGATCATCAACGCCGGCTCGGTATTCCTGGGTAATTTAACCCCCGAAAGCGTGGGCGATTATGCATCGGGTACTAACCACACACTGCCAACCAGCAGCTATTCAAGGGCTTATTCGGGTGTATCGGTAGATTCGTTTATAAAGAAGATCACTTTCCAATTTTTAACGGAAGTAGGCATACAAAACATAGGCCCGGCTGTAGAGATACTGGCGGATATGGAGGGGCTGCACGCGCATAGGAATGCGGTGTCGATCCGCCTTAATAATAAATAACTAACTAAAATGAAGGCCCTCCTTTACATAACATGCATTGTTTTAATTGTTGGCTGCCGTGGCAAGGTTAACCATACGGCAATTGATTCTGTACCTAAGCTGCAGGCATCGAGGGTAGATACAACCAGCAAATCGGCAGTATTTAAGCCCTACAAACTCATAGATGGTTTTATAGCAACAGATACAGGTTATGCAGATGCTGTAGTAATAGGCGGCACTTATGCCGTGGTGTTTCGAAACGGCGCTTTGTTAGACACGATAGAAAAAGGGTTTGGCATTCGGAAAGTTATTGATGGCATGTATTTTTTCCAGGTTGTGAAGAGCGCAAAAGCGGATGAAGAAGAACTCCAATCGTCCCCAGCTGGTTATACAAAAACAATTAGTGCCACTTTTGCTGAATATAAGTTGCTCACTGGCGGCAAAAAACAGGATTTCTCAACGTTGGCCCCTAATTTCAGTGATTATTTTTCGTCACCTTATGTTATCAAAAACAAAATTTATTATTGGCAGATAAAGAAAATCGACACGGCCGGAAATAACAGCATTTCCGCCGCAGAATACAATCCGGTTACCAAAAAAACAATAAGCCATTACCTGTTTAATGACGATATCGGAAGCGACGATAGCGGTTATTTTTGGTATCCGTACCTAAAGAAAGACACCATTTACTTCCAGGACGGAAAAGAAAAAGTGTCGAAATTTTCAAAAGAGTTTAAACCGTATAATTAAACAAGATTTGGCAACTCCTATGAAAGTTGCCAAATCCGAATACAGAATAACATGTTCGATATAAATACCCTACTCCGCAAAAACATCAAAAACCTAACCCCCTACTCTTCCGCAAGGGACGAGTTCCAGGGAGAGGCCAGCGTGTTTTTGGATGCGAACGAAAATGCTTTTGGTTCGCCGCTGCCTGCTGCTTACAACCGCTACCCCGACCCGATGCAGCATGCCGTAAAAATGCGCCTGAAAGAAATAAAAGGCTTGCCGGTGCGCAATATATTTGTAGGTAACGGCAGCGACGAGGCTATCGATATCCTGTTCCGCAGTTTTTGCAACCCGGGCGTGGATAATGTAATTATTTGTCCGCCTACCTACGGCATGTACCAGGTTTCGGCAAATATTAATGATGTAGAAACCAAAAAAGTACTGCTTACTCATGAGTATCAACTCAACCTGGAGGGTATTGCCGAAGCAATTGACGAGCATACCAAACTCATCTTTATTTGCTCGCCTAATAACCCCACCGGCAACTCCATCAACCGCGAGGATATTGAAACGCTGCTGGCCAACTTCAATGGTATTGTGGTGGTAGATGAAGCTTATATCAACTTTAGCCGCCAAAAAAGTTTTATACAGGAACTTACGGAATATGCCAACTTAGTGGTGATGCAAACCCTCTCAAAAGCATGGGGATTAGCAGGCCTCCGCGTAGGCATGGCCTTCGCCAGCGAGGAAATCATCGAAGTAATGAACCGGGTAAAGCCACCTTATAACGTAAACGAGGCATCGCAACAATTAGCACTGCAGGCACTGCAGAACGTGCAGCAGGTAAACGAATGGATAAAGGAAACCCTCATCCAGCGCGACAAACTGGTCCTTACCTTAAAAGAGATGGCTTTCGTACTTGATATTTATCCATCGGATGCCAACTTTGTGCTCGTGAAAACCACTAATGCAACCGGCATTTACACATATTTGGTAGATAAAGGCATAATCGTACGCAACCGCACCAATGTAGAGCTTTGCGAGGGCTGCCTCCGCATCACCATTGGCACACCCGAAGAAAATAAGACATTAATAGACACTTTAC
>CBFGNE010000245.1:0-6066 GCA_965649995.1 uncultured Mucilaginibacter sp. | reverse complement strand
TTAGAGTATTTGATGCCGTAAGTTTCTTTTGGATAGTTAAACTTGGCACGTAGGTATTATAGTTCTGATCAAATGGTTTTACTGCTTGCACCTCATTAAACGGTTCGCCATGGATATCGGTATTCTCTAAACGGAAACCGGTAAGCAATGTCCAGTTTTTTGGCAGGGTGATGGTAAATACCGAATAACCGGCAAATACATTTTGATTGTACTTGTATTGATTAGACGTTACAGGGTCCGGAGTACTGGAAAAATCAGTATTAGAAGTTGGCGCGAAGAAGTTTGAGGTACTATTTAACCTCCTGAATATACTTTTACCCCCGGCTTCCAGTTTGAACACCTTATTTATCGGCAAGGTATAGTCAACCTGCAACGTGTACTCATTGTTTGTGCCATCAATATTGTTCTTAACGTTTTTCCTGATCGTGTTTTGTGTCGAGTAAAGGTTGCTGTAATCAGATATACCCGAGTTGTGGCTCCACTGGGTACTAAAAGCAATTTCTGCACCTTCCTTTTTAAACTTGTGTGTGTAATCGATATTCCAGTCGAAACCGTCTATCTTGTTCATCCCAATACTGTGGCTGGTATAAATGTTTGTAGGAATAGATGAATTAACACTATTATCTCCTTCAGTGCCAAAACGGATCTGGTTAAACTTCAGGGTAGTATTAATGCTGTTGAAGCCATTAAACTGGTAGCCTGCACCAACCGAGCCAATAACCGCGTGGCGTGTAAGCCTGGTGCCGCCATGCGTAATGGTAGAATCGGCACCAATAAACTGGCCAAACTCCAACTTGGTTGATTGTGGCCACGATGCGTTACCACCCACATTGGCGTTTAAATTAAAACGGTTTTTGTTGTAACTCAGGTTCATGTTACCATTGTTTTGGCGTGTACCTACACCACCGCTGATGCCACCGCTAAAGCCTGATACATTTTTTTGTTTGGTGATAATGTTGATAATACCCGCCGAACCTTCTGCATCGTATTTGGCAGATGGCGAAGTGATCACCTCTATGGTTTTGATCTGGTCTGCAGGGATCGACTTTAGTACATCCGACAAGCTGGCCGATGTGGCACCCGATGGCTTACCGTTGATCAGCACCCTCACGTTACCATCGCCGCGTACAGATACGTTACCATTCATATCCACCGACACCATTGGTACTTTCGACAACAGGTCTGTAGCAGTACCGCCCGCTGCTGTTAAATCCTTCTCGGCATTGTAAACTATCTTATCTATCTTGTTTTCGATAAGGGCCTGCTGGCCTACTACCTGTACCTCTTTAAGGGCACGTGCGCTTGGCGGCAAAATAACGCCGCCCAGGTTTGCATCCGGCTTGCCGGCAGTAGTGGTAACCGGGTCGATAGTTTTGGTTTTGTAACCAAGGAAAGATATGGTGATCTTGTAACTCCCCGATTTGATATTATCCAATTTAAAGTTTCCTTTTTCGTCGGTTAAAACACCGTTGGTAGGCACGGTACCGCCGCTTTTAAATAAGCTGATGGTAGCATACTCCACAGGTTTTTTTGTAAGGGAATCGATAACCGAACCGGATATTTTCCCGAGGATAGATGTGCCCCCCCCGCCGCCCGGAAATTGGGCTTTAGCTGTAAAGCCTGCACAAAATATTATTAAAAGTAAAATTATACGTCTCATATTAGTTCATTTTCGTAATTGGAGGCGAAAATGAATAAAATGTTACAAGCAATTATGCCTTTTTTGTAAAATATTGATAACTGTAATGTATATGTTACACTAAGCTGATAATCAGCGGTAAGCAATGCGTTTGGAGAGCCTCAAAAAGGGTGCTTCTACGCATAAATAGAATACCCAGGCAAAGGCAACGCTCAGCAAAATGCCCGAGCCAAACTCCATCGCTTTAAAAGCGAATGTTTTTGGGAGGCTTTGGCCCATGTAGGCCACCAGCTTACTGCCAACGGTATCGTGCGTGAGGTAAAGCGAGAACGAGATGGTAGAAAAGAAAGCAATGAGCCGGTTTCTTTTTAATGGCAGTACGAGCAGCAAAAGCGCAAATAATGCCGCGCCTGTTTCGGGCAGCCCGGTGCTTAAGAAACTGATAATGGTTACAGGCAATGCAAACAGCAACGCCGGCACTAATTTTATTTGCCCGGTAAAATACAGGTAGTACAAAATGCCCAGCGCAAACACCGGGAAAAACCCTGCTAAAGTTGTACCCGGCACGTGGATGTAGTACGACAAAATGCATAGCCCCAATAAAAACCAGGCACCCCATTTACTTACAATAAGCGGGAAGGCAAGCGCCACAAACAGGTAGAACTGCAACTCGATTCCGAGTGTCCAGTACACGGGATTGATATAGGGTGCGCCGGTAAAATTGTTGCTATAAGCCAGGTGCCCCAGCACGTTTAGCCAATCGGGCCGGGCGGAGGGGATCAACGATAAACTTGCCAGCAGCGCATTTACCAGCAGTACAATTACAATAGAAACAACGTAAGGTGGTTCGATACGGATAATGCGTTTGCTGATGAATTTTGGCGCCAGCCGCCATGTGTAATTCTTGGGGATGGCTTTACAAATAATGAAACCCGACAATAAAAAGAACATGTGCACGCCCAGCCATCCATATTTTAAAACCGGCAGCGCCTTGCCACCCAAATGGAACAGGGCAACTGCAACAGATGCAATAGCCCGGATGTAATCTACCTGGTGAATGTGAGCGGGCTGTTTGGTGGTGGCGGGCATTAATAAGGGTTTGGAGCTAAGGTATTAAATAGAGGCGAATCCCCACTTACCGTCATCCTGATTACTACGACAGATTGTTTTTTTGGGATAGTCTCCCCGTCGTCATGCCGAATTTATTTCGGCACCCCATCTGATTAGTTCGTGGCGTTGCAAAGCGGTTAAGAATAGTGGTGACTTTTATGATGGGGTGCTGAAACAAGCATGACGTGTATTATATTTTGCAAACCATAGCGATGGGTTTGAAACCCATCGCTATGGTTTGCAGAAGTTTACACCACAATATTCACAATCCTCCCCTTTACCACAATCACCTTTTTAGGGGCTTTGCCGTCGAGGTATTTCAGCACATCGGCGTGCGAGCGGATGGCGGTTTCTATTTCATCGTTACCCAGGCTTAGTGATAACGGGATGTTGGTTTTCATTTTACCGTTGATAGATACCGGGTAGCTAAATTCATCCTCTACCAAATAGGCCGGGTTGAATTTAGGGTACGCGGCGTACGATATAGTGCCCGCCTCGTTGCCCAGCAATACCCAAAGCTCCTCGCAGATATGGGGGGCATATGGCTCCAGTGTGATAACCAAATCCTGTAGGATGGCGCGTTTGTTACACTTCAGGTCAGTCAGCTCATTCACCGCTATCATAAAGCTGGATACGGAGGTATTGAACGAGAAACGCTCGATATCCTGCTCCACCTTTTGGATGATCTTGTGCAGCGATTTCAGTTCCGCTTTTGATGGCTCGGCATTGCTTACGTTAAAATTCCAGTCGGCATCATGGAAAAGCCTCCAGAATTTACGCAGGAATTTAAACACACCTTCAATACCATTGGTATTCCAGGGTTTGCTTTGCTCCAGCGGGCCAAGGAACATCTCGTACATACGCAACGTATCGGCACCGTAACGCTCTATCAGGTCATCCGGGTTAACTACATTGTACTTGGATTTCGACATCTTCTCTACTTCCACGCCGCAGATGTATTTGCCGTTCTCCAATATAAACTCCGCATCAGCGTATTCAGGTCGCCATGCCTTAAATTTATTCAGATTAAGCACCTCGTTGTCAACAATATTCACATCAACATGCAAAGGCGATACTTTATATTCTTTTATCAAACCATGCGACACGAAAGTATTTGTACCACGCCCCTCTTCATCAGACAAACGATACACAAAGTTACTCCTCCCCTGTATCATCCCTTGATTGATCAGCTTTTTAAAAGGCTCTTCCTCCGGCGTTCTGCCAATATCCTTTAAAAACTTATTCCAAAAACGGCTGTAAAGCAAGTGCCCGGTAGCGTGTTCGCTGCCGCCAATGTACAGGTCAACCGCTTTCCAGTATTCAATGGCTTCTTCTGATGCAAACTCTTCGTTGTTATTGGCATCCATATAGCGGTACCAATACCAACTCGATCCTGCCCAACCTGGCATGGTGCTTAGCTCGTAAGAAAACCCTTCTTCTTGATCCTTGTCTCTTGATTCTTGATTCCTGTAGCTCCAGTCTGTCGCGCGCGCCAAAGGCGGCTCTCCCGTTTCGGTTGGTAAGTATTTATCTATCTCGGGCAATACCAACGGCAATTCGCTTTCATCAATTAAGTATGGCAAACCATCTTTAAAGTAAACCGGTACGGGTTCGCCCCAGTAACGTTGGCGGCCAAAAATGGCATCGCGCATCCTAAAGTTTACTTTTGCTTTGCCTGCACCAATTTCTTCCAGTTTGGCAATTACCGCGGCGGTGCCTGCTTTGTAATCCAGCCCGTTCATAAAGTCCGAATTGATGTAGGTACCTTCCTTGGTTGGGTCGGCTTCGGTTTCTATTTGTTGGCTATCCAAAATCTGCACTATCGGCAAATCAAAATGTTTGGCAAACAGGTAATCGCGCTGGTCGCCGCTTGGCACGGCCATTACGGCGCCTGTACCGTAGCCTGCAAGTACGTAATCGGCAATCCACAATTGTATCTTCTCCCCGTTCAGCGGGTTCAAAACATAGCTTCCCGTAAATGCCCCCGATACGGTTTTGGTATCGGCCATCCGGTCAAGCTCGCTTTTCTTTTTGGTTTTGCTGATGTATTCTTCAATATCCTTTTTCTGCTCCGGCGTGGTTAGCGCTGCAACCAACTCATGTTCGGGTGCTATCGCCATAAAAGTTACCCCAAAGATGGTATCAACCCGTGTAGTAAACACCTCTATATAGTCAGCGCTTAAATTCGCAAGGTGAGTGGATTTATCTAAAGGGAACTTTACGCTTGCGCCTACACTTTTACCTATCCAGTTGCGCTGCATTTCTTTTAAAGGCTCGGGCCAGTCAATCGTGTCCAATCCATCCAAAAGGCGCTGGGCGTAAGCAGTGATGCGCATGCTCCACTGCATCATTTTCTTTTGCTCCACAGGGTAACCACCGCGCTCGCTAAAGCCGTCTTTTACCTCGTCGTTAGCCAATACGGTACCCAGGGCGGCGCACCAGTTAACGGTACTTTCGCGCAGGTAGGTAAGGCGGTATTTTAACAATTCAGCTTGTTGCTCCTGTTCGGTAAAGGCTTTCCATTCCTCAGCAGTAAAGCTTAATATATCTTCATCGCACACGGCGTTGATGCCGGCGCTGCCTTTGCTTTCAAAATGGGCAATTAACTCATCAATAGCTACCGCTTTATCAGCATCCTTATTATACCAGCTGTTAAACAGCTGCATAAATATCCACTGCGTCCATTTATAATAACCGGCTTCGCTGGTGCGCACCTCGCGGCTCCAGTCGAACGAGAAACCTATCTGGTCGAGCTGGCGGCGGTAGGTGGCAATATTATCTTCGGTGGTAACAGCGGGGTGTTGCCCGGTTTGTATGGCGTACTGCTCGGCCGGCAGCCCGAAGCTGTCGTACCCCATAGGGTGCAATACGTTAAAGCCTTTTAAGCGTTTGTAACGCGCAAAAATATCAGAAGCAATATAGCCCAGCGGGTGCCCAACATGCAGCCCCGCACCGCTTGGGTAAGGGAACATATCCAGCACGTAGTACTTGGGTTTGTTGGTTTTATTTTCGGCCTTAAAGGTGTGGTTATCGGCCCAAAACTGCTGCCACTTTTTCTCTATATCCTTAAATTGATAGTCCATTTTATTAATTGCGCATGTGAGGGGGCGAAAATAATAAAAATGACGGTTAGTTTGGTAGAGATTGTGGGTTTAAGTGTTGGAAGGGTTAGAAGGGTTAGAGGGGTTAGGAGGGGTTAGGAGGGATGGAAGGGTTAGAAGGGTTGGAAGGGTTGGAAGGGTTGGAAGGGTTGGAAGGGAATACACCAGTCGGTCGTTTGTTTTAAAATTCTGGTAATTTCTAAAATTCGTTCAACG